>CAYVPZ010000355.1:0-5505 GCA_964453955.1 uncultured Solibacteraceae bacterium
CAGTCTGCGCTTTGCCTTCGTCGGCGCGTGTCCTTGACCGCGCGATAATTGAGTTTTCCATGGACAATCCACGTACGACCGGCTTCCGCACGCGGGCGATTCATGCCGGGCAACCGCCCGACGCGGCCTACGGCGCCGTCATGCCGCCGATTTATCAGACCTCCACGTTCGCCTTTCGCGGGGTCGGCCAGCCCGGGCCCTTCGATTATTCGCGCAGCGGCAACCCCACCCGCAAAGCGCTGGAGGAGTGTCTGGCGTCGCTCGAAGGCGCCCGCTTCGGTTTTGCGTTCGGCACCGGCATGGCCGCCGAAGCCACCGTGCTGGCGCTGTTCGACGCGGGCGACCGCCTCATCGTCCACAACGACCTGTACGGCGGCACCTACCGCCTGCTCACCACCGTGCTGGCCGCCAAGGGCATCACCACCGAGTTCGTCGATCTGCGCGATGACCGCGCGCTGTGCGAGTCGCTGCGAACGCCGGCGCGCGCCGTGTGGATCGAGTCCCCCACCAACCCCTGCATGAACCTGGTGGATCTGGCGCGCGTGGCCGGGCGGGCGCACGAACACGGCGCCATCGCCATCTGCGACAACACGTTTCTCTCGCCCTATTTCCAGCGGCCGCTCGAACACGGCGTGGACATCGTGGTGCACTCCACCACCAAATACATCAACGGCCATTCCGACGTGGTGGGCGGCGCCGCCATCACCAGCGATGACGCCCTCGGCGAGCGCCTCGGCTATCTGCAGAACGCCCTGGGCAGTTGCGCCGCGCCCTTCGATTGCTTTCTGGTGCTGCGCGGCATAAAGACGCTGGCCGTGCGCATGGAAGAGCACAACCGCAACGCCCTGGCCATCGCGCGCCACCTCGAAGCGCATCCACGAATTGCCCGCGTGCATCATCCCGGCCTCGCCAGTCACCCCCAGCACGAGCTGGCGCTGCGGCAGATGAGCGGCAACGGCGGCACGTTCTCGTTCCGTGTGAACGGGGGCGGGGAGCAGGCGTTGAGTCTGCTGGGAGCGGTGCGAATCTTCACGCTGGCGGAATCGCTGGGCGGCGTGGAGTCCCTCATCGAGCACCCGTTCACCATGACCCACGTCTCGGTTCCGGAGGCTAGCCGCACGGCCATGGGTATCACGCCCGAACTGATCCGCATTTCGGTTGGCCTCGAGGACGTGGACGACCTGATCCAGGACCTGGAGCAGGCGCTGGCGGTCTGATTCGAATACACTCGTGGAGAGATATGAAAAACATCTGCCTTGCCGCGCTGGCCCTCGCCTGCCCGTTCTTTGCCGCCGATCTGGCGCCGACTCCTCCCATGGGGTGGAACAGTTGGAACAAGTTCGCCGAAAAGGTGGACGACAAGACCGTTCGGGAAATCGCCGACGCCATGGTCTCCAGCGGCATGAAGGATGCCGGCTACGCGTACGTCAATATCGACGACACGTGGGAGGGCGAGCGCGACGCGCAGGGGAACATTCAGTCCAACAGCAAATTCCCCGACATGAAGGCGCTCGCGGATTACGTCCACGGCAAGGGGCTGAAGATCGGCATCTACTCGTCGCCCGGCCCCAAAACCTGCGCCGGCTTCACCGGCAGTTATCAGCATGAGGAGCAGGACGCGAAAACGTGGGCGGCGTGGGGCATCGATTATCTGAAGTACGACTGGTGCACCGCCAAGGACGTCTACCAGCCGTCCGAGATGCAGGCCGTCTACAAGAAGATGAGCGATGCGCTCAAGGCCACCGGACGGCCCATCGTCTTCAGCCTGTGCCAGTACGGCTGGCAGGACGTGTGGAAGTGGGGCGCGTCGGTGGGCGGCAATCTGTGGCGCACCACGGGCGACATCGAGGACAACTGGAAGAGCATGTCGACCATAGGCTTCGACAAGCAAACCGGCCACGAGCAGTACGCCGGCCCGGGGCACTGGAACGATCCCGACATGCTGGAAATCGGGAACGGCGGCATGTCCCGGACCGAGTGCATGACCCACCTGAGCCTGTGGGCGATGCTGGCCGCGCCGCTGATTGCCGGCAACGATCTGCGCGGCATGAGCGACGAAACCCGCGACATCCTGACCAACAAGGAAGTGCTTGCCGTGGATCAGGACCCTCTCGGCCAGCAGGGCCGCCGCGTCTCCAAAGAAGGTCCCATGGAAATCTGGGTAAAGCCCCTCGAGAACGGCGACCTCGCGGTGGCGTTTTTCAATCGCGGGGATTTGATGACCGATAGCACCGCCTACTGGGCCGTTCTGGGGCTGGAGGGCAAACACAAGGTACGCGACATGTGGCGGCACGTAAACGCCGGCGCGGTGAAGGATGGCTACCGGGCGGATGTTCCGCAGCATGGAGTAGTGATGGTGCGGATCGCGCGGTAGATACGCCGACTCGCCTCGCTGCGCTGGCCGTCTGCGGTGTTGTAACGGCCGCCGCGCAGTCGCCGGCCGAACTTACTAAGTTCCTCAATCAGCACGGCGCGAAGAAGTACATCGTGCGGCCGGCCAGCGGCGCGATTAAACACGACTACCTGATCCCGGCCGGACCGTTCACCCACCTGTTCGACTGGGACATGTACTTCATGGGCGTCGCACTTAGTTATGACGGCATCGGCAAGCCGGTGGCGAGTTCGGTGGAGTCGTACCTCGAGTATGTCGATAAGCGCGCTAACCGTCTCGGCTACAGGCCACGCGAGATCGCCCCCGAAGGCTTCTGGGCGCTGCCCGAAATGTGCAAGCCGTTTCTCGCTCAGGCCGCGCTGCGGGCGTCGCTCACCCTGAACGACTTCACCTGGCTGCTGCGGGAAAACGGCGCGTCGCGGGAGACGAATTACATCAAGTTGACGCACACTCTGCGTTTCTGGGAGGAAACGCGCCGCTCGCCCGACGGTCTGTTCCGCTGGTACAACGGCGTCGAGAGCGGCGTGGACAACGGCCCGGCGGTTTCGGACAACCCCGTGGACGTAACCGAGGGCGTGGAGCTGCAGTGTTATATCTACCGCGAGTATCTCGCGCTGGCGGCGATTGCCGGCCGGCTGGGCCGGAGCGAGGACGCCGCCACTTACAAACAGAAAGCCGCCGATCTGCGTAAGCTGGTGCGGAGCAGGATGTGGTCCGCGGCCGACGGGATGTATGTCAACATCGACGCGCGTACCGGGGAATTCGTCCGCGTGCGGACCTGGACTAACTTCGTTCCACTGTGGGTGGGCATGGCCACCGCGGACCAGGCCAGGCGCACCATCGCCGATCACTTACTCAATCCAGCGGAATTCCTGTCGCCCTACGGCTTTCGTACGCTGGCCGCCGGCGAGCCGTTGTACAATCCGGCTCATGGATACTGGCGCGGCCCGGTGTGGGTGATTTCGAATTACCTCATCATGCGCGGGCTGCTGAACTATGGATACGCGCAGGAGGCCACCGCCGCGGCGACGGAGACCGTGTCGCTGCTGGTGCGCGACTACACGGCCACGGGCGGCAAGAACGAATGCTATTCTCCGGAGACGGGCAAACCCGCGGCCAATGCCAACTTCCTGAGCTGGAACCTGCTGGCCGAACACATGGTGGAAGAAGCGGAAACGGGAGCGGGCCCACCGCCATTCCGAAGTGAAGCTCGCGCGTCCGCGGGCGTCAGATCAGTGAGCCGCATCGGATCAATTCCAGTGGGCCCAGCTTTGGGAACCGTTCCGGCGATCGCTCGATGGCGCCTCGAATCGCCTCGAAATCGGCTGCGTTGTTATGGATCAGCGGCATCCGCGCAATTAGTGCGGTGGCGGCGATCAGTTCGTCGAAGCGCCAGCGCGCCAGACGTTCCTGCCGCGACTCGGCCAGTTGGTGCGCCCGCCGGGGCGGTGTGGCAGGGTGTGGCAGCAGGGCCATGATCTCAGCGCCCACAACGGCCACGGTGGCGTTCACCGGCCACACTGGCCCCAGTGCGCCGAGGTAGGCGATCCGCGCGGACTCGATCCGCGCTCGCGACTGCTCCCCGGCGCGGCGCCACAGGAGCGCGTACCCCCTGACCCGCTCCAGCAGGGTCACGGCGGAGACGTGCGCCGGGTGGCTGGACAAGTACTCGCGCAGCCAGTCCCTCGCTGCGGGATCTTCGGTCCGGGCCAGCCAGCTTTCCGCGCTCGTGTCGAATAGAAAAGGGCCCGCCGCGGGATCCGTCATCCCATCACCGCCGGTTAGCTGGCTCCAGCAGCACTCCGTCCAGAATCGACATTTCCTCGCTGGAGAAGCCCGCGAATGCCTTGCGGTATGAATTCAGCACCTGCTCGCTGCGTTCAGCCGCCGTGTGCAGCCGCAATCCTTCCGCCAGGGCCTCGGCGACCACGGTGCTCAAATTCACCTTGCGCGAGCGGGCGATTTGCTCCGCCTGCATAAGAGAATCCGCCGGCAGAGTCAAAGTGGTCCGCCGCTTCACGGGGACTGCGGGATGACGTTCCCTGCGCTTCATTGATACAGTTTAGCATCAACTCGAGTATCAGACCGCACCTCTACTGACCCACGTACTTCATGACCACCGAAACACGCCGGTTGCGGCTGTCGGCGGGGTTGCCGGCAATCAGAGTGCGGTGGTCGGCATAACCGCGAATCTCCGCTACCTGATCGGGCCTCAGTCCGCCGGCGATCATAATGCGGCGGGCCATGTTGGCGCGGTCGAAGGACAGCTCCCAGTTTCCGTAAGCGTCCAGGCCGCTCGAATGGAAAGGACGCGAATCGGTGTGCCCTTCGATGGCCACCAGGTTGGGCATCGTGCCGAGCTGCTCGGCGAGCAGATCGAACATCCGTTCCCCGTTCGGCGTGGGCCGCGGGCTGCCGGTTTCGAAGAACATCCCGCCTTCGTTCTCCATGAGCTCGATGCGCAGGCCCTCGCCGGTGACGGTGAATTGAACGTACCTGGAAAGCCGGTGCAGTTCGGGCATTCGCCGCATGGCCTCCTCCACTTTTTCGCGCAGCTTGCGGATGTTGGATTCGTCGAGGGACAAAGCCTCTCCCGAACCAGCGTGGGCCGTGCCGCTGAGGCGGTGGAAGCCGAGGGGATCGCGAAAGTAACCAGCCACGGACTCGCGTACTTCCCGGTCGGAACTGACCAGCCAGAGCACAATGAACAGGGCCATCAGCGCGGTGACGAAATCCGCGTACGCCACTTTCCACGCGCCACCCATGTGCCGCTCCACCTCCTCGGGTTCCGTTCGCTCATCCATGGCAGATCAGTCTTCGGCGGCGGATCAGTCTTCGGCGATGGCCACGGGCTTTTCGTCCCGGTCCTGCGGGCGCACGGCCGGGATCTTCGCCTTGCGCAGCAGCCGCTCCATCTCGTCGAAAGACGGACGCACGTCGAGCGGGATGGAGCGGCGCGCCGCTTCAGCCGACACCATGGGGGAACCGCCGTGAAAGAAGGAGACAATAGCCACGCGGACCACCTGCAGGTATTCGCCGCGGGCCCGGTTGAGACACTCGAGATGGCTCGCCAGCGGCCCCACCACGCCGTAACAAAGCAGAATTCCGAGGAA
>CAYVPZ010000356.1:0-5502 GCA_964453955.1 uncultured Solibacteraceae bacterium
CCGTCGGCATGGCCCAGATCTTCAAAGGTCTGCCCGGTATGAATCGCCTGATGGCGTACTGGTATCACTACGTCATCATGTTCGAGGCTCTGTTCATCCTTACCACCATCGACGCCGGGACCCGCGTGGCGCGCTACATTTTCCAGGAGCTGCTGGGGAAGGTGCACCGGAAGTTCGGCGATACAGCGTGGCTGCCCGGCAACGTTCTGGCGACGCTCATCGTGGTGGCCGCCTGGACGTATCCGATCTACACCGGCACCATTTCCACGATCTGGCCGCTGTTCGGGACGGGCAACCAGTTGCTGGCAACAATCGCGCTGGCGGTGGCCACCACTTTCCTGGTGAACATGGGCAAAGCCCGCTATGCATGGATCACCGCGTTGCCGATGTTGTTCGTGGGTGTGACCACCATCACCGCCGGCGTGCTGTCCATCCGGGACATCTTCTGGCCGCTTACCGCGAAGCCCGGCCAGCAGATCACCGGTTACGTCGATTCGACGCTGCTGGCCGCTTTCATCGCCGGCGTGCTGCTGGTGGTGTTCGACGCCGCGCGGCGCTGGGTCGCGGTCATGCGCGGCGCACCCGCGCCGGTTGAGGCTTTCGGACCGCCAGTGACGGCCAGCGGCGAGATCCGCATGGGCTGTTGCTGAGTCCTGACCGCCAACCAGGTTGCGCTTTTCCCAGCCCTGGGTTATTCTCCCGAAGACGGGAGGCAGGAGGAATGGCGGACAACAAAACCAAGCCCACGAAACTTGGTGTCGGGGCGTATATCGACGCGCTCACGGACGAGACCAGGCGCGCCGACGCCAGGGCCCTCGTCAAGTTGATGCAACGTGTGACCGGCGAAAGACCGAAGATGTGGGGGCCATCGATAGTCGGCTTTGGCAGCCACCACTATACCTACGGGAGCGGGCGCGAGGGTGATGTGCCGCTTGCGGGTTTTTTGCCGCGTAAGGCCGCAACGGTTCTCTATGGTGTGACCGGATTCGGCGACGCTGAGGAGCTGCTCGCCAGGCTCGGCAAGCACACCACCGGCAAGGGCTGCCTTTACATCAAGAAACTCGCCGATGTGGACCAACGGGTGTTGGAGGCTCTGGTCGCTAAATCGGTAGCCGCCAAACACTCGGCATCCCGGTGACGGCGTTAAGAGCCAATATCGCAAACCAGGTGTCGGCTGGCACTTCGTCGGAACGGGCGTCATACGACCGGGTGCATTACCAGCCGCTCGGTCTCACAAACCCGCTCATGCCGCCTGATGCTGCCGCAACCGCTCGGCCAGTCACTCCTGGCGGAGCGCCACCATAGGGTCAACCCGGGTAGCTCGCAGGGCTGGGATCAGGAGGCCGTCCGTGCCAGCGGCATCGACGACGATGACCTTTCGTATGCCGATTGCCGGGACTTCGCGGAGAGCCTTGCGCGGGATCCACCGAGGCACTCGTTCCGCATATTGAAGATAGGACTTGCCCCACTTTCTTACCATCTGCGCACACTGACGCATACCCCAACAATCTCCAGGATTTGAAAAAAAGACTCTCGCCGAACAGAACCGCTGTCAAGCTGAAGTACATCGGATGCCCCACCAATCCGTATGCTCCCCGCTCAACAGGCACGGAAGGGCCGAAAGAAAGGCCGGTAAAAGCAAGTCCCACGCGCACCAGAGACAGCCAGGCACACCGGCAGACAAGAGCCGCGCACCCACCAGAGTTGGCGGAACAAGTTCTGTGAACGATTTCCCCGGATGCGTTGACAAGATGGATAGGGGCTCCATCCGCCAACGACGAAGCCAACCATCAGCCGGAATGTCAGCAGAGCCCACAGGATTCGTAGCTTGAAGTGTCGGTCCATCTTCTCCACCAGGACTGCGGTTTCATCGTCTCAGTGTGCCAGACTAACACAATGCTGCCGGGCAGTGGACTCCCAGACCCGCCGGAAGTTTCTATCTTGCCAGGACACTCCCAGATCCGCCATGCGAATCGGAGCTGAACGAGTTGATTGGCAACAACAAACGGATCTCAAGGGCTATGGGTTACAAAGGGACCGGAATCGCGCTACTTACTGAGTTGAGTGGTGCGCCAGGTCATTTGCATGCCCTCCGGGATGCGGAAGGCGGTCCCTTCTATGAAGAAGTTGCTAACTCCCGGGAGCTGAACGGGAATCTCGGTGTCGACACGTGAAGCGGTAAGACTGCCCGCCACGCCAGCGTCCCTCGTAACCACCTGCGAAGTACGTAAGAGCCAACTGATGCCGACGCCCGGCTGGTACCCGATCATCTCCCCGGTGAACCGCGCGCGATGCCCTGCGAACTCAATATCAGTGAACTCGAGACCGACCAGATAGTGCGGGCGGGGGCCATCTGGGCGCTCCAGTTGGCGGATGCGGCCCCGCAAGATTGCGCCCCTTGGGATGAGCACCGCACCGCGATACGAGACCGGTTCAACGAGAGCGGCCGTGAGACTATCGCCGACGGCAGAGGACTTCGAGTCAACCGCTTGAGCCATGCGCACGGACAATGTCAGGCCGGCAGGCACCTGGAATTCAGTTACTGGCGAGAGTGGCTTGTCGAGGGCCGCGGGCGCGACGAATGTGACGCTGGACTCCGCCGCGAATTCACGGCACTGGCTGAATTCGGTCCGATTCCGGAGTTCGATGCCGTTAAGCCTTGTGAGCAGGACCTCGGCACTCTGGGGCAGCAGCAGTTCTTGCGACCGCACACGCATGCGGGCATAGTCGATCGTTCTCCGGATACCCAAAACACGGAGATCGGGAGGAATATCGTTAGCGATGGTTTCGAGGCGCACCAGATCGAGCGTTTCGGCGTCAGCCCAGATGGATCCGCTCTCCGACAGGCGCCCGCCGCGCCCGTCAAAGTGGATGGTCCAACGGCTTAAGTTGTACGGAATCGTGTAATCCCAGCGCACTGCGGAGCGGCCCCGAATCTCCGCGTCGCCGCGCCACTTAATTGTGCTGACGTTATTGTTGAGTACAGTTCTGATGGCTGAGGCAAAGCTGCCCGATGACATCAGGCCGGCTCCCACCAATTCTCCAGTATCCCGGTCCGCGAACTCATCGGCGCCTGGCCAGGAATAGAGCTCACGATCGTTGACCACCGCCGCCTCCATATGCACCGTATCGAGGGATTGGAAGCGCTGGCCCGCATGCTTGCGTTGCGACCGCTCGATGGTTTCCACGCATGTGTAGTTGCCCAGCATCCTGAGGCCGGCCCCCACGGAGCGCTTGAGCTGCGCGAGTTGGAGTACGTCTTTCGGCAGTTCAGACTGGGCACTCAGGAGAGCAGCGAACGCCAACGCGCAGATCGGAGGGCCCAGAGCGCGCACAACAGAGACTTTAACACCCGGGGGACAGCGCAGAAAGGGTATCGCTCTAACTGGATTGGTGGTCTGTCCATCCACCGTAACGGAGGAGGGGCCGAAGCTGGAACGATATCAACCAATATCACTAGCTATTTCGATCGCGCTGCCACCGCCACGAGTCGCGCCGCTTCGGGCTTTCGGGCTGGCCGGAACGGTAAACCGCCGGTCCATCGCTCCACCGGGGCGACTCCAGCGGTCTGGCTGATACTACCGCATTTTCTATTCTCCAAGGGCCCGGCGCAAATACGAGATACACTGCGCGATGCTCTTCTGTCCATCAAAGTAGCTAGAAACAACCCGAATAGTCGCATCGCTGTTATCATGGCACGGATTCCGAGAGCTTCTTTTTCGTCCCACGAAATCCAGCTTGAGGGGCCGGCGCACCAAACGGGCACAAGTATGATCACTGTGAAGGAAGCGCCGACGCACAGCGGAGTGTTCCGCGGCGTGATTTGTGCTCCGTACAAGTTCGAGCCGGCGCTCCTCGATCTCGTCCTTGTGCCGCGTAATCCAGTGCACCCTCATACTGTCCCTCCCGACCTGAAGGCTGACGTCCGGTCTCATTCGCTCCGAGAGAATGGCGACGCGCGCACTTGAGGTCCTGCAAAGCGGACAGATCATGTGCTAATTCCATCGGACAGATCCCATGCCAACACCCAATATCGATTCTCATTGACTCTCCTCCTCGTCCATGGTATAAGTGCCGCACTTATGCCTCGTGCGAGTCTTGTCAAGTTCGCGCTGGCAGCCGGTCTGGGGACCGCCGGACTTCAAGCGGCCAACACTCTCATCGGAACCATTACTCGCGCGCCGGAATCGCGGGTCTCCGATTCACTCTGCGTGGGGCGGCGCACGAGAAAGTTGCAGCCGTTCGAGGGCTGACGGCTTTCGAACTCGGGAGGAGGCTATGCCATGCGGAACATTGCCCCGTCTTGCGTGGAGGTCTTGCGGTCACTGCGATCCTGCGGTGATTGCCGCATCGACGAACACCGCCCCAACCGATCGGCCTTGTACATAGTCCGAGCATGCCTCCTGATGATCGGGTGCGTATGGCCCGGATGCGCGCAGCCTGTTGAATCCCGTGCTCTCGCCGTTGCGGGCGCCGTCTGGCTGAGCCACGAAACGAAGATCTCGGGAGCCCCGGCAAGGTTGGGCGGGACGGTTCTGCTGGGCGACCGCATAGAGGTGGGAGATGGAGCAGCGGAGATCGGGCTGGTAAGCGGGACAAGAGTCGTTCTGGGCGCACGCACATCGGTAGTTTTTGTACCGGACCGTAGCGGAGTTTCGGCGCTTTTGGATCGTGGAAGCCTCACCCTGTCTACGCGCCCCGGCGGCGTATTCCGCGTCCGCATGGGGAATGTCTCTGTTCTGCCAGAAAGCACATCGAACACGCAGGCCGTTATCGACCTCACCAGTCAGTCTCTCAACATCGCCGCGCGCCAGGGCGCGGTTCGGTTGGAAGCCGATGGCCGGGAGTTCCACATCCCGGCGGGAACGGCCGCGCAGTTCGTTCCTCCTGACCAACCGAGCCCGGCGCAGCAGGGGCCAGCGCCGGTGGCCGCGAGCGGTGGGTTCCCGGCTCGCTGGGTTCTCTGCGGACTGTCCGGCGCCCTGGTGGGGAGCATTCCGGTGATCGTGAACTATCAAACGAGCGCGAGCCCCGATCCAGGTTGGCGCTGGTCCGTGCTTCCCGTCGGAGCGATTGCCGGATTGGCCCTGTGTAAGCTCGTGGAACCGCCTCCCCCGCCTCCCCCGCCACCATGCCCCGACCAACGCCCGCCTCTGCCTAAGTGCATGCTCCTGGGCAGTCCGGAGAAGGAGCCGGAAGACCTCTGCACGGCCGGCGATTTCGGGAAACCGGGGGAAGATAAATACTCGTTCGGCACCATGCGCCAGGACGGCAAAGACGTGCCGGTCATCGTGGACAGCAACGGGAAGGTCGTCCACACCGGCAAGTTCGTGGGCAAATACGACATCGACCCCGCTAAGAATACCCGGGTCGCGGTCTTTCCCTTCAACTCGATCACGCTTAAGAAGGGGCAGACCATCGATGCAAGCCCCAGGGGAAACGATAAGGTGTCAGCGCTGACCTCGCCCGTCGCTCTGCTTTCCAGAGGTCCTGTGAACATCA
>CAYVPZ010000357.1:0-5484 GCA_964453955.1 uncultured Solibacteraceae bacterium
CGGCTGCGTCCCGCCCTGCGCCCACAGGGTCAGATAATTCATCGGCCCCGGCGGCACCACCGTCGCATTGAATACATAGGCTTGGGCCGTTACCGGCGCCGCGCACGCGCTGCCGGTCACGTTCGCGTCCTTCTCTCCGGTGAACGGCGGGGTTCCAGAGGGCAGACGCGAATCCAGCACACGGCAGGGCGTCAGGTTGTACAGCGACAGTCCTCCCGCGCCCGGCGGCGCGAAGTAGCCATTAATGTCGATGATCAAATCCGTGGCGCTGTAGCTGTACACGCTCACCGCCCCGCTGGTTCCCGCCGGCACGATGGCTGCGTTGGCCACGATGGTCCCGGTCATATCGTTCAACGTAGAAGCCAGCGGCATCGTTGCCCCCGTCGGATACGTGGTGATGTAGTTCACCCGTGAGGTTCCCGGCGGCACCACGGTGAGGTTCAGCGAGTACGCCTGCGCGGTCGATGGCACGTTGCATGCGCTGGAGAGCACATTGAAGCTGCGCGACTGACCCGCGGTGAGCGACGGCGGTCCCAACGAACCGAAGCTCGAGTACCGCGTATCGGCGATGCGGCAGGGCGTCAGCGGATAGAAGGCGAGTGCACTGCTGTTGCTGCCGAACGGCAAGAAATAGCCGTCGATGTCCAGTATCAGATCGGTGGTATTGGTGGCGTACACGCTCACTGCCCCGCCAGCGCCCGCCGGGATGATAGCCGCATTGGCCTTGATGCGGCCGTCCACCGAGTTCAGCGTGGAGACCACAGGCTGCGTGGCCCCGCCCGGCCAGACGGTGAGGTAATCCAGGGTGCCCTGGGGCACCACGGTCACGTTCAGCGAGTAGGCCGCAGCGGTGGTGGGGACGCCACAATTTGTGCCATTGGGAATCACGAAACTGCGGGTGCTCCCGGCCGCCAGTGAGGGCGAGCCGAACGCGCCGTTGGCGTACCGCGTATCGGCAACGCGGCACGGGGTCATGGGCACGAAATAGAGCGCGGAAGTGGAGACGAAGTTCGCGGTGGCCGTAACGTCGTTGTTCAGCGTAATGCAGGCTGTCGTGTACGACGACGCAGGGTACGCCAGCCCCGCCCCACTCCAGTTAGCGAACACCCAGCCTGAATTGGCGGTTGCGTACATGCAGGGCGAGCTCCCGGCGTCGGCAGTCACGTTAGGGCCGGCGGTTCCGGCGCCAGGCGGCTGCACCAGAACCGTCAGGGTGTATTGCGGCAGCGTGTCCACATTCTGCACCAGCGTGAAGGTTTGCGAACCAACGGTGATGTTCGCGGTCCTTGGGGCGCCGGTCCTGTTGGTGGAGGCGGCGTCCAGGGAGATGTTTTCGGAGCCGGTGCCGGAGCTCCCCGACACCGTCAGCCACGCGCTAGTGGTGGAGACGGACCAGATGCACGCGGCGTTGCTGGGCGTCAAGGCGACTATGAAATTGGTCAAACTCCCATCGAAGGTAAGGGGCGACAACGAATACGTGCAGTCCTCGGCCACCGTAACCTTGACCGGCGTCGGCCCAACATTAGCGGTGTACGAGACAGCGTCCATCCCGCTATTGGCCGGGGCCGACAACGTCACCGGTCCATTCCCCGTGCCGCTCGCGCCCGAGACCACCGCAAGACTGCCCGGAACGACGCTCCACGGGCATCCCGGGCCGGCCGTGAGATTCACCGTCACCTGTCCGCCCCTCGCAGGAAGCACGAAGGAGCTGTTGTCCACCGAATACTGGCAACCTGACGAGACCTGCGTAATGGTGAAGCTCTGGTTGCCGAGCGTGATGGTCCCCGTGCGCGTGGCGGTGGTGTTGTTAGCTGACACAACCGCCGCGATTGGAGCGGATGCCGTACCCGCCGAAGGGTTCACCGTCGTTATCCAGGTGCTCGTTGGGGTGGCCGTCCAGGCGCAGCCGCTGGGAGCAGTCAGGGCGAAATTGATGATTCCGGCGCCATAGGAGAGTGCGGATCCGGGCGTGAGATAGTACGAACAGGCGGCGGTGGCATCGGAGATCTCGGCAAGCATGAGCACACTCTGATACGGACCCGTGGCTTGCGGGAGGCCGGTGGTCAGTGGAAGGTCGATCGAAAGAGTGCTGCCCCCGATCCAGGCATTGCCGGAACCGTCGACAACTACGCCATGGACGTCTTCCGTGTTGCTGCCTCCGTAGAAGGTGGACCACAGCAGCGTCTTGCCATCGTTGCTGATCTTCGCGACGAAGCCATCCGCGTAGACGTTGGCAACCACCCAGGCGTGCGCAGGATTGGTGGGGTCGACGGCCAGTGCGTTGAATGTGGAGGCGGTCAGATCGCCCGTGGCGGATGACCAGGTGCCGCCGCTATCGGTGGATAGCTCCAGGCCAAACGGACTGGCAATCACGTAAACAACCTGGCAGTTCGATGGGGCGACGGAAAACTCCAACGGAAATGTGACAAGGCTCAACGTTGTCCATGTGAGGCCGGTATCGCTGCTCCGATCGAAATAATAATAGTCGCCCGCGTAAAGCACCGCCGGATTCACGGTGCACACGGATATAGGTGGGCCGTAGATAGATTGGCCGCTCGGACTCCCCGGCAGAAAGTTCCAGGTCGCTCCGTTATCCGTGCTCCTGCCAATGCCCCACAAGCCGCTGGCGCTGATCATACCAATGTAAATTGACCCATCCGGGCTGGCGGTTGGGGGAAAGGACAGAGTCGCAATCGGTGGAAGAGAGCAACTCGCGTTTCCCCCGCACACACCACCTTCCCAGGTGATCCCCAGAAACTCGTTTTGCTCGGTAGGGCTGGCGACGATATACACCATCGCGTACGCACCCTCGCTTTCGAAGAGGCCCGGGACTGTCCACGTCGCGCCAGAATCGCTCGATATCGAGACGGAGGAATCGCTCCTCAGGGCATAGAGAACCGCCGAGTTGGCGAGACTGCGGGAAAGGCCGGTGTAATTCGAGCCAGGCGGGGGTCCGCCGAAGAAACCTCCTCCCGGCGTGTCCACCTCCGACCAGGAGACCCCGCCGTTGGTGGTGCGGAACAGGCCTTCGCCAGTGGCCGCGACGACGATTGCGGAGTTGGTCGGGTCCACCGAGAGCACATTGACGGAAGATGGAAGGCCGATGCCCTCGGCAGTCCAGTTCTCGCCGGAATTCGTGGTCGCATAGAGCGATGCGCGGTTTCCGCCCAACAGCGGCTGGATGGCTCCAGTTACGGGAAAGTCCGGGGACAAGGTATCGCCCGCCACGACGATCTGCCCGCCGGAGGTGAGCGCCATGGCATAAATCTGGTCGTCGGCGCTACCGCCAAGATAAGTGACAAAACCGAAAGCGGAACCATCGGCACTGACGCTGGCGACGAATCCGTCGGAGTGGCCGTGCGCCACCGTCTGGATCACTCCGGCGGTGACAGGGAGGTCGGTAGACGTCGTTTCCCCCGCGACGTATAAGACACCGGAAGTGTCCCGCGCGATGGCGTGGGGTGTGTCGCTGCCGCTGCCGCCCAGGATCGCGGCCCAAGGCAGCGTCGTGCCAGCCGTGCCCAATTGCGCGACGAACACGCCTGTGGTACTGGTCACACTCCTTGCGCCGGCAACGCCCTGGAAGGCGGATAATGTCCCCGTGGTTCCAGCGACGTAAGCGAAACCCTGCGCGTCTACTATGATCGCGTTTGCGCCGCCCGGGTTTAAACCCAGCAGCGTGGCATACTGAACGCTGCCGTCCGCCGCGTACTTTTCGACAAAGCCGTCGATTGCGGTGGCAATGGTCTTATAAGCGCCTGGTGTGGTTTGGAACACGGAACTCGGACCGCCCAACTCATTAACGCTGCCCGTCACATAAGCGCTTTTGGCGGCGTCTACCGCCACGGCGATACCCTCGCAGGCCGATACGTAGGTCGAGTAGACAAGCGCATTGCCGGAGGGATTCAGGCGGAACACGAACCCGCAGATCAAACTGCCGCACGTGGATTGCGCCGCTTTGACGGTGGGGAAGTTGCTGGAGGACGCGCGGCCCGTAGCGACCACGTTTCCTGTGGAGTCGACGGCAAGCCCATTGAGTCAGATCGCCGCTGGTGCCTCCGACGAACGTCGCATACAACATCGTCGTCCCAGTCGGATCGAACTTGATCACAAACGGGTCGCTGTAACCAAAGTCCCCCTGCACGGCATTCACGGTGGGCAGCCATGAGGCATCCCCGCCCACATACATGTTGCCCTGCGTGTCCCTCGCCATAGAGGTCACGGTGACACCCTGACTATCGAACCAGGCCGCGTAGACCAGCGTCGGGTCAATCACCAGCGGGCGGGACTTGTCGTACTTCGCCAGCTCGAACCCCACCTCGTTCCCCGCGCTAAGAGCATACCGCGCCTCCACGCGCGTGCGCCCGCCCGCACCTTCCTGGTAGACCACCGGCACGCGCATAGTCAGCGGACCCGCCGCTGTCTCGATGCGCAGATCGCCGCCCGCCTCGACCGCCAGCTTCTCCGCGCCCTCGAAGCGCACCGCGATACGGCTGGTATCGGCTCCCGGCGTCACCGCCAGATCGTACTCGAGGCCGCGATCGCCGCCGTACCAGGCTACGTCCACACCGTCATAGACGTCGTGGTACCGCACCCGCCCGAACGTCGGCACGTCGCGAATCCAGCGCTTCGGATCGGCGCCAATCAGGTAGTTGAACTTCCCCGGCAGAGGATCTTCCGGCGTGGCTGTGGCATCGCCCCGCGCGCCGGAGAAACTCATCCGAATCTGCGCGGCGCCGGTGGCGATGGTGGCGCCAGACGAATCCACGCCAACGCGGCAGCCGACCCCGTGCGCCATCCACGTTCCGTTCCCGGCCTGCTGAAACGAAAAGGGAATGTGCGGGAGAGACTTCGAAACAACGGGACCATCCGCGGCAACGGCGGGTGCCCACGCCAAGCCTGTCAGCCCGGCAAGTAGCACCAGATTTTTCATGGAACTGCACGTATTATGCTGCCAAACGCCGGCAAATCGGGTTGATCGCGTACCGGTATTCGGCAATTGCGTCCCGGATTCGCTGCGGGCCTGTTATCCTGTCAGGCGTGCACGAACCCATTTTGATCGACACGGATACCGCGTCGGATGACGCCGTGGCGTTGATTATGGCGTTGCGTTCCGCGGGCGCGCGCGTGATCGCCATCACCACGGTGGCCGGCAACGTCCCCGTCCAGCAGGCCACCCGGAATGCGCTCTACACCGCCGAGCTCTGCGGCGCCGGCACGCCCGTGTAGCCGCGGTTGAATCCCCACAGCAAGCCCCTGGCGGACAGCTCCGAGGTGGGCATCCCGCGCGGGCCGACGAAGGTGAGGAGAATATGGTCGGGGCCGGCCATGTGGAAGCCGTGCGTAGGCGCGCCGGCCTCCGCGCGGACCTTGGCGATGGCGAAACACAGGATCAGGTAAAAGACGATATACAAAAACCCCAGCCACGCCGGCATGCCCAGCGTCCCGGCAAGCCAGGTGGTCAGCACCAGCCCGCCGGCGATG
>CAYVPZ010000358.1:0-5481 GCA_964453955.1 uncultured Solibacteraceae bacterium
AGGGCGATGAAACGGCGGCGCCGAGCGGGCGCATGCCAGTGGGCAGCGCTTTTTTTGACACCATCATCCGGCAACCGGAAATCGACGACGAGAAGCTCGATCCGGCGGACAATCTGGAAGACTTCGGTCCGGTCGGCGAAGAGGACCTGGACCATCTCGATCGTTGTGTGCGGGCGGCTGGTGGAAGTGGCTGCGGCGTAATGGCGACGTTCGGGGGAACGGCGTTCGGCGACATAGCGCTGGTGCCCGCGCCGTTTCTGAAGAATCCGAAAGGCATCCGCGACGTCACCGAGTGGTACGTGTCGACGCGCACGCGGCGCGGCTATATTCACGGTATCTTCGAACGGCAGTGCGAAATCGGCATCCAGAACCTGGCGCGCATCCACGCCCGCATCGGCGACGCGGTGGACTGCGTGTTTCTCTGCGGCGCCGACTTCGGCACGCAGACGTCGGCGTTCTGCTCCGTGGCCACGTTCCGTGAGCTTTGGTTCCCCTACTACAAGCGCGTCAACGACTGGGTGCACGCCAACACCGCGTGGAAATGTTTCAAGCATTCCTGTGGCAGCGTGGAGCGGTTCTTTGAGAGCTTCATCGAGGCCGGGTTCGACGTCATAAACCCGGTGCAGTGTTCCGCCGCGGGCATGGAACCGGCCGGGTTAAAGCGGAAGTACGGCTCGCGTCTGGTGTTCTGGGGCGGAGGCGTGGATACACAAAAGACCCTGCCATTCGGAACGCCGCATGAGGTGCGGGAGGAAGTGTTGCGCCGCTGCGAGATCTTCGCCCCCGGCGGCGGATTCGTATTCAATTCGATCCACAACCTGCAGGCCGGCACGCCGGTGGAGAACATCGCCGCCATGCTGGATGCGGTCCATCAATTCAACGGAGTTGCTCATGCCCGATCTGGATAAGCTTCATGAGGCCGTGATCGAGGGGGACTGGAAGACTGCGGCCGCGGTGACGCAGGCGGCCATCGCGGAAGGCGTGGCGCCCCTCACCATCGTGACCGGATACCTGGTGCCGGCCATGGACGAAGTAGGCCGGCGCTTCGAGTGCGAAGAGTATTTTGTGCCCGAGATGCTGCTCTCGGCGCGGGCCATGAAAGCGTCGATGGGAATTGTCCGGCCGTTGCTGGCGGCGACGGGCGCCCAGCCGGTGGGCCGCGTGGTGATTGGAACCGTCAAGGGCGATCTGCACGATATTGGGAAAAACCTGGTGGCGTCGATGCTGGAGGGCGGCGGGTTCGAGGTGATCGACCTGGGCGCGGATGTGGCGCCGGAGCGCTTCATCGAAGCGGCGCACACGCGCAACGCCAATCTGGTGGCGCTCTCGGCTCTGCTCACCGTGACCATGCCGTCGATGAAAACCACGATCGACGCCTTCCAGACCGCGGGACTCCGCGAGAAAGTGAAGATCATAGTCGGCGGTGCACCGGTCACCCAGCAGTACGCCGACGCGATCGGCGCCGATGGCTACGGAGACAGTGCCGGCACCGCGGTGGCGCTGGCGCGTAAACTGGTGGCCGCCTGAGCCGCCTGATGCGCCTCAAGCTGATTAGCTGCGAAGTCCTCTTCCGCGAAATGTGCGACGCGTGCGTGCATTCACCGCATCGGGTGGATCTGGAGTTTCTGCCCAAGGGACTTCACGACCTGGGCGGCAAGCCGATGCGGGCGAAGATTCAGGAGGCGGTGGACCGCACGCCGGAAGGCACCTGCGACGCCATCCTGCTCGGCTACGGGCTATGCGGCAACGGGCTCGACGGGTTAATATCGCGGCATACGCGGTTAGTGCTGCCGCGCGCGCACGATTGTATCGCCCTGCTGCTGGGCAGCCGGGAACGCTACAAGACATACTTCGAGAACAACCCCGGCACATACTACCGCTCCACTGGCTGGCTGGAGCGCGGCAAGGGTCTGCAGCAGTTGATTCACAACACCATGGGCATCGACGAGCCGCTGGATGCCTTGATTAGCAGGTACGGCGACGACAATGGGCGCTACCTCTACGACGAGCTGACGCGCTACCGCTCACAATCCAGCAAGCTCGCGTTCATCGAGACGGGACTCGAAGCGGGAGCGCCGTTCATCGCCGAGGCGGCCGCCGAAGCCAGCGAAAAGGGCTGGAGTTTCGAGCGGCTGCCGGGCGACCTGGGGTGGTTGCGACGCCTGGTGGCGGGCGATTGGCCGGAAGCCGAGTTTGTGGTGGCCACCCCCGGCCAGCGCATTGTGGCCAGCTATGAAAGCGGGATATTAAGAGTACAGCCATGACCAGCAAGGAGCGCGTTCTTGCGAAGCTGCGCGGCGAGCCTGTCGATTGCCTGCCGCTCATGCCCATTACGATGATGTTCGCGGCCGACCTCGCCGGCGTTCGCTACGGCAACTACGCCCGCGACCACCGCGTGCTGGTGGATGCTCAGGTGGCGGTGGCGGACCGCTTCGGCTTCGACTACTTGTCGGCCATTTCCGACCCGGCGAGGGAAGCCTCGGATCTGGGCGCCGCGCTGGAGTGGTTCGACGATCAGCCCCCCGCGATTGTGGAGAGCCGCGCGCTGCTCGACGACAAGAGCAAGCTCGCAGCTCTTCGCCTGCCCGACCCGGCGGCGCCAGGACGTATGCGCGATCGTGTCGAGGCGGTTCGGCTGCTGGCGGAGCGCACCGGCACGGCGCGGATTGTCGAAGGCTGGGTGGAAGGACCGTGCGCGATGGGCGCAGATCTGCGCGGCCTCAACACGCTGATGCTGGATTTCTTCGATGACCCGCCCTTTGTGGAAGCGCTTTTTGATTTCACGGTGCGCATGGAAGTGGAGTTCGCGCGGGCGCAGGTGGAGGCGGGCGCGACATTGATCGGGGTGGGCGATGCGGCGGCCTCGCTAATCGGCCCCAGACTCTACATGCGTTTCGTGTTGCCGCGCGAGCAGCGGCTGATAGGGGCCATCCGAACTCTCGGCGTGCCGGTGCGGCTGCATATCTGCGGCAATACCAAACGCATCGTGGAGGGCATGGGGCAGACAGGCGCCGATATCATCGACCTCGATTTTCCGACGCCGCTCGGCCACGCGCGCAGCGCCATGCGGGAAGGGCAGGTGCTGCTCGGCAATATCGACCCTGTGCGGGCGCTGCGCGACGGCACGCCTCGATCGGTGGAACAAGCGCTGGCGGAATGCTTCGAGCAGGCTGGCGCCGCGTACATTTGTGGCGCCGGCTGCGAGATCCCGCGCGGTACGCCGCTTGCCAACGTCGATGCAATGGCACGGTTTGCGCGCAGCCGCACGTGAAACTCGAGCTCCACCCCCGTCCGCGGCAGACCCTCGCCGACCAGCTCTTTGAGGCGGGCGTCGAATTCCCCTGCGGCGGAGAGAGCGCCTGTGGTGGCTGCAAGGTACGCGTGCTGGAAGGCGCGGTGCCGGTTTCCGCAATCATGCGAGACGTGCTCGGCGAAGAGGAGCTGCGCGACGGCTGGCGCCTGGCCTGCTGCGCCTCCGCATCGGCAAGCGTAACGGTTGAAGTGGAGCAGTGGTCCCTGCGCGTGCTCACCGATGAAGCCCCCGTACCCATCGAGGCCCGCGCGGGGCGAGGCGCGGTGATCGATCTGGGCACAACCACGCTCGTGGTCCAGGTGGTGGATCTCGCCTGCGGGGAAGTTCTGCGCGTTGCAACCGGGCTTAACCCGCAGGCGCGCTACGGGGCCGATGTGATGAGCCGCCTGCAATACGATCTGCAAAGGCCCGGCGAACAAGGCCGCCTGGTCCGTGAAGCGCTGGGCCGGATGCTCGGCGACGAGCCGCTCCGCGAGGTACTCGTCGCCGGCAATACCGCGATGCACCATCTCTTCTGCGGCCTCGATGTAGAGCCATTGACCCACGTGCCGTTCGTGTCGCCCATGCTGGGCGCCTGCCGTTTCGAGCCAGCGGACCTGGGATGGCCGGGACCGGCCGAATTCCTGCCCTGCCTGGGCGGATTCGTCGGCAGCGATCTGCTTTGCGGCATCATCGCCACGCGCCTTGACGAGGCGGCGCAGCCACGCGCGCTGTTCGACATTGGCACGAACGGTGAGGTAGTGGTGGGTTCAGCGCAGGGGATTCTCTGTGCCTCTACCGCGGCCGGCCCGGCGTTTGAGGGCGGGCGCATCAGCGTGGGGATGCGAGCCGGCGCCGGTGCGATCGACACCGTACATGTGCGCAATGGCGGGCTCTACTGCCACGTCATCGGCGGCGGCGCGGCGCGCGGCATCTGCGGGAGCGGGCTGGTGGACGCGGCGGCCTGCGGCGTGGAACTGGGCCTGATCAGCGCCAGCGGCCGCCTGACCAACCCAGACAAACGCATCCCGCTGGCCGACGGTATTGCCCTGGCGCAGAGCGACATCCGCGAGCTGCAACTGGCCAAGGGCGCCATGGCCGCCGGTCTGCGCATGCTCGCCAGTAGAGGCCTTGAGAAGCTGCACCTCGCGGGCGCGTTCGGCAACTACATCCGCCCGAGCAGCGCGCGTACCATCGGACTGCTGCCCGAGGACCTGGCGGTGGAGGCGGTGGGAAACAGCTCGCTGCGCGGCGCGCGCATGTTGCTGCTTAACCCTTCCACACGTCAGGCGCGGCTGCGGAAAACTATAACGCTGGCGCGGCATGTCGAACTCGTCGCGGACCCCGATTTCCAATATCTATACGCCGAGATGATGGCGCTCCACCGCTATGGTCTGCGGGGATGACCAGTCAAAACCCCTATCAGGCCTTCTTCGGGTGGACGCCGGTCAGTTCGTTCTCGATCTGTTCCAGGGTCTTGCCTTTTGTCTCCGGCAATCTCCAGCGAACGGTCAGAAACCCACAGATGCAGACAATGCAGTAAAGCCAGAACGTGCCCGCGGGACCGAGACTCCGATTCAGGAACGGGAACGTGTAGGTGAGTACGAAACATGCGGCCCAAAGAGAGAAAACGCTCACGGCCATGGCGGCGCCGCGAATACGATTGGGGAAAGTCTCGGAAAGCAGAACCCACGTGATGGGGGCGAGCGAGCACGCGTAACAGGCCACGGCGAGCATCACCAGAATCAGTACCGGCCAGCCGCGAACGGAAAAATGGTAACCAAGTCCAAGGAGCAGATAGATGGTGGCCAGGCCCGCGGTTCCGAACAGCATCAACGGCCGCCGCCCCAGCCGATCCACTGTGCCGATGGCCACCAAAGTGAATGCGAGGTTGGTGACGCCGATCACGACGATATTGAATAAAATGTCCGAGACCTGGTATCCGGCAGCGGCAAACACCTCCTGAGCGTAGTTGAATACGACATTGATGCCGCACCACTGTTGAAGCACCGCCAGGAAGACGCCGAGAGCGAGAACAGGCAGCAGTTTCGGCTCCAGAAGCTCCCGGAGATCCACACGCGAGGTCTCGTTGGTGAGACTTGCCTCGATCGCCGCCAGTTCGCGACTGGCGAAGATGCCGCCGCCGATACGCTCGAGGACAGAGCGGGCCTGCGTTCGCTGACCGTTTC
>CAYVPZ010000359.1:0-5474 GCA_964453955.1 uncultured Solibacteraceae bacterium
CCGCAACCGAGCGATGCAGGATGGAAATGGAGGCCACCAGCCGGTACCGGCCCTTCATTTCCACCACGACACCCTCAGCGCCCGCCAGCGGCCCCCGTTCGATCGACACCCGCCGTCCCACCTCGAGGTAAGGCCACGGCTGCACCGGCAGGCCGGAATGGCACATGTTCTGCAGGGCGGAGATCTCCCGCTCGTCCACCGGGATGGGGGTTTTGCCCGCGCTGATAATGTGTACGACTCCCGGCGTGGTCAGCACCTGCAGGGGCGAGCAGGCGTCGAACCGGCAGAAGACATAGCCGGGGAAGAGCGGCGTGTCGAGTTCCTTGACGCGATCGGACCAGCGCCGCTGGCTGCGGTAGAGCGGAAGAAACTCCTCGAATCCCTTATCGTGCAGGTGATTAGACGTGGCCAATTCAAAGCGCGAGCGCACGCGGATGGCGTACCAGAGTTTGACGCCCCCGGAGATGCCCGGAATGAAGGAAGCATCGGTACTGTTGGTTGTGAAAGTCCTGGTCATGATGTTTTCGCTTGCCTCAGGGCCGATGAACGATCACCCTACGTAGGGCTCCACCACAAGGCCGTGCCCGCCGAGAGAAATGTTGGCCCAACAGAACGACAATCGTGGACTCTTCCTGTAGCGCCCTCCCGCGCTGCCAGGGGAATCTGACGGCCAGCCACTCCGTGTGGTCCGAACAACGGGGAACCTAGGCTGCGGCTCCGAGTGGACAGTATCGCAAAGGCATGGCGGTTGTGCAAGAGCTCTGTTGGTGACACTCGTACTGGACCTGCTGAACTCCTTGAATCGCCGGGACTTTCCTTGCAGGGTGCACCCGCATTTGGAGGGTGATTCCCGGAGCCGGCGACCAGGATATTTCCGAGCCGATTCTCCGGGACGGCATCGTCTCCGCCCACGGATTCAGTGTTCCGCCGGTTGGCCATCGGAGGCGGGCCGACGCCCGGGCCGGAGAATGAAGAATCGAAAGTCGCAATCCTGGCAGCGCCATGGAAGAGCGAGTAATCCGGCTGCCCACTCAAACAGGCTGCGACGGGAAGACCGCAACAACACCCGGGATCGGCAACGCGGACACACCGACGTCAACGCAAGAGGAAGATCCATGGCAACATCGAGCACTCACTGGCGATTAGAGAACATAACACGTCAATGTTAATTTCGCGTGTACGGCGGATTCTCCAAACCCGCTGAATACAAGACGCCCGCTGGAGCCGATTGTTGCGTTTCCCCGGAGCCTTAGGCGCTTTCTGCACCGAGCCAGGGGGCATCGGCCAGCCTCCCTGCTCCGGACCCTGAGCGGGGCGCGCTCGCGCTTTCTGTGTCATACCGGCGACCGATGCGGTCTACTCCTCTTCCGCTCACCTGGCCCACTACTCCTGCTTCGTGCGGGGCATAGAACTTCCGGCTCACAAAGACTTCTCCGGAACCGATGAGGAATTCGAGTCAGGCGCCCACTCAGGCGCTCGGGACGGCGCTCCGCGAAATCGGGAGCGAATTCCAGCAAATCGAAGGAGAAGTCAGATGTATCGGATTCTTATTCTTGTGTTTATTATGTTCGTTCCCGGCACTATTGCTATGTTTGCAGCGGAAGGGGAAGCAGAATACCAACTCGCCTGGAAGACGGGCAACAAGTTGGTCTGGGGAGACCTGTTCAAAGCGACCCCGGAAGACGCTTCACAGCGGCAGGCCTGGGCAGATCGCCTCGACCCGTCGACAAAGCACATGCTGTTCCAGCGCAGTGCGGTGGAAACGAGGAGAATCAGGATCGCGGAACCGGTGGACAGCCACAGCGGCCACGAGATCCTCTATGGGTTTTCGGTGGCGGCCGTGCTGGGCGCCAACGGAATGGACATTGCCAGCAGCTATGGGAAGCAGGAGGCCAATCCGCTGCTGCGCGGTTCCAACGGCACGTTCGATGCCCGCAGCGTCATGCTGAAGTCCGCATTGGTGGGCGGCCTTCAGGTATCCAGTTACCTGGTCACGCGGAGGCGCCCGGAGCTGCGCAAACGGGTGCTGATCATGAACTTTGTCACCTCGGCGATTCTCGCAGGCATCGCGGTTCATAACTTCGGCGTCCGTTAGGCTGTGGGCAGGTCCGCGAATCGGCGGAGCCGCAACCCACGGCAGGCCGAGAGCCGTATTCCGCGAGGCTCGGTATTTCTGCCGCCGGGCGTCGTATGCTGTAACCAGTCCCATGGCTTGGAGAATTCGGTGGCGCGACCGGCGGCATTGGCTTGCCGCCGGATGTCTGGTTCTCCTGGCTGCTTTCGTGGGCTCGGTGATCTGGCAGGCGAACCGCGCGCGACGGCAGGCTGGGGAGGTTTGGCGCGCAAGCGCCTCTGTACCCTTCGCGGACCGCACCCTGGATATCTCCATCCCCTCAGGCGTCGAGCCGATCGCTTCCGCTGCCGCCTTCCGCGATTTCCAGGTCTGGCGCGACCGGGTTTGGCTGAGCGGTCCATCGGGACTCTTCGGCTACGACCGCGCCGGCATACTGCGCGAGCAATATCGTCCCGGCCTCGAGCTTCCCGCCACTGAACTTGGCCCCATGGCCATCGGTTCCGCCGCCGGATCGAGCGAGCCGGAGTTGTTCCGGGCCACCCGGGGCGAAGGGCTGCTGGTCTTCGATGGCCGCCGTTTCCGCCAGATCCGCCCGCTGAAGCCGGACGACCGCAACCTCACCTCGGTGCTCGCGCTCAGCACCGGTCGCGTGCTGTTGGGTACGGAAAAGCATGGCGTGCTGGTCTGGGACGGACGCACTATCGTGCCTCTGCAAGCGCTCCTGGCTAAGCAGTACGTGACCGCGCTGGCCGGCCGCGAAGGCGATGTGTGGGTGGGCACGCTGGCCGGCGGGGTGTGGCACTGGCACGCCGGCCAGTTGGACCATTTCACCGCGCCCGGAGCCCTCGCCGATCCCCAGGTTCTATCCCTGGCCGCCGCGAACGACACGGTCTGGGTGGGCACGCCCCTGGGCATCGGAGAATTCCGGGGCGGGCGCCCCAGCCGTACCCTGCTGGATGGCTTCTTCGCGCGCGCCATCGACTACGACGGAAAAATGCTGCGCGTGGGCACCGAGGACGAAGGCGTGCTGGAAGTGCCGCTCGCTGGCGAAGCGCCTCGCATGGGTGTCCGCCCCGAACCTGAGCCGCTCGATGGCGCGGTCGAGCGGGTCCGCATGGTGGATGGCGCGGCGGTGGTCCTGACGGAACACGGGTTGTTTGCCGATCGCCGCGGAGCTGGCTGGCGGCCGGCGCTGCAAATGCCCGGAGCGGTGCTCGCGGACCGCAACGTGTCCGCTCTGGCAATGGGCGGCGACGGACGGCTCTGGATCGGTTACTTCGACCACGGACTGGACATCCTGGATGCCGCGCTCGACCACGCTACCCACCACGAGGACGACCGCGTTTTCTGCATCAACCGCATTGTGCCCGAACCCGGCGGGACGCGAACGGCGGTGGCCACGGCCAACGGCCTGGTGATGTTCGACGCGGCCGGACGCGCGCGCCAGGTGCTGGGGCACGCCCAGGGGCTGATTGCCGATCACGTCACCGACGTGCTCTTCCGCGGCCACGGCATGGTGGTGGCTACGCCCGCCGGCCTGTCCTTCGTCGACGACACGGGCATCCACAGCCTTTATGCGTTTCAGGGGCTGGTGAACAACCATGTCTATGCGCTCGGCCAGGATGGCGATCGTCTGCTGGCGGGCACGCTCGGCGGTCTGTCCATCCTCGACAACGGATTCGTCCAGGCCAGCTACACCACGGCCAACTCGCATCTGCGCCATAACTGGATCACCGCGCTGGTGAAGGTGGGACCCGACTGGTTCGCGGGAACGTACGGCGCCGGCGTGCTGCGGCTGGATGCGAGCGGCGCGTGGATTACGTTCCCCGACCTGCGGGGCGGCTTTGTGGTGAACCCCAACGCGATGGCCGCCAGCGCCACCCGCGTTTATGCGGGAAGCCTCGACCGCGGCCTGTACATATACGACCGCTTCACCGGGCGCTGGACCAATACGCAAATGGGCCTGCCCTCGCCGGAAGTGACGGCCCTCGCGCTGGCCGGAGGTTATCTGTACGCCGGCACGGGCAACGGCCTGGCGCGCATCGCGGAGGCGGAAATCCGATGAAGCGCCGGCTCGGTCTGTGCGGCCTGATGGCTCTGGCGTGCGCCCCGGTGCTTTGGGGCGACGCAGGCGTGCTGGTCCCCGCCGGAAGCCAGCAGCCCGACCCCGCGGTTTTTTCGCTCGACGAGATGAAAATCGACATCCTCGTCGACAATGGCACGGCGCGGGTGGACGTGCGGCAGATTTACGGCAGCCATGGCAGCGACATTACCGAAGCGGCCTACTATTTTGCGCTCCCGCCCGCCGCCAGCGTCTCCGACTTCGCCGTGTGGGACGGCGTGGTGCGGATTCCGGGCGTCATTCTCGAACGCAGGCGCGCCGGGGAGGTCTACAATCAGGCGAAGTCGCAGATCATCGACCCAGGCCTGCTGCAGATGGGTGACGAGCGCACGGATGTGACCTCGCTCACCACGTTCTCGGCGCGCATCATGCCTTTTCCGGCGTTCGGAACCAAGCGCATGGAGATTCAGTACTACGAACCAGTGGCGGTAGAGAACCGGCAGTCGGAGTTCGCCGTGCCACTGCGGCCCGATGCGTACCAGAGCCAGGTGGCCGGGCATCTCTTTATCCGCTTCGAACTGCACTCCGCGTATCCGCTGAAGAGTTTCAACGTGACCAGCCGGGCATATCCGCTGAAGATAGTCGAGCAAACGCCGGGCACGGTGCGCGCCACTTTCGAAGGCGCCCATGTCAAATTCACCGAGGACCTGACGGTTCACTACAGCGTCGATGCGGCGGCCGCGGGCAGCGTGCGCGTACTGGCGCACCGCGACGGCGACGGTCCCGGCTTCTTCAAAGCTTCGGTCCTGCTCCCGGAAAGCCGCGTGACCGCGAGTCAGCCCCGGCGGCCGCGCACCATCATCGCTTTGTTCGACAACTCGCTGTCCATGCAGTGGGAGAAACTGGAGCGCACCTGGCAGGCCTGTGAAGCGCTGCTGAGCTCGCTGAGTCCTCCCGACAGTTTCAACCTGTTGCTCTTCAACAGCGATTTGCGCGCGTTTGCTCCCGCACCCCTTCCGGCCACGCGCGAGAACGTGCAGAAAGCCCTCGGGTTCGTGAAGGCCGGCGACATCCGCGGCGGCACCAACGTGCAGGCTGCGCTCAAGGCCGGGCTGGAACAGCCCTCCGCGGGCGAGCCGTTCCTGGTGCTGCTCAGCGATGGCGGCGCAACCGAGGGCGCCATACAGAATGGCCGGCTGGCCGCATGGTACAGCGCCGAACGGAACAAGCTCCCGGTGGAGCGCCGCCCGCACACTTTCGCGTTCGCGGTGGGTGACGACGCGAATGTTTCGCTGATGCAGTTGCTGGCCCAGAACGACGGCCTGGTTGAGTGGGTCC
>CAYVPZ010000360.1:0-5470 GCA_964453955.1 uncultured Solibacteraceae bacterium
CAACTGTCTGTGTCTCCTTGCGTGCTCGCATAAAGGAACTCGGCGCGGTCCAACAGGTGGGGGTGAAAGCCAAGCCGGCCGTTTTTCACCGTGACGCCCATCTCGGCGAACCGCGCGATGAAGTCTTCTTTCACCTGGCCGGTCATGCCCGGTTGCTGGACTCCGGCAAAGCCTGGCGTGTGCGAATAGGGGTCGGTGGGAATCGCGCCGTAGACTTCCGGCGATTTGTGCACGCCGATCCCTTCGCGGATCTCGCGGTAGTGGCTGCGGAGGCGCTCGATGGTCGCTGCGTCTTCATTCGCGGCCACGGCCCGCTCGACCAGTTCCGCAACCGCCAGCGCGAGCTTCGAGACCATGTGCCAGTAAATGGACCCCAGCCCTTCATATTTGTAGAAGGCGCCGGAGCGGCCGGTAAAGGACTGGTGATCGAAAACCTCCTCGTAGAGGTCCAGGATGAATCGTTGCTCCTCGCCTGTGGCCTGCAATTCTTCCAGCGCCCGCCGCAACAGCCCGGCATTTCGGAAGGCGGCGTTGAAATGAGCCACGCCTTTTGAGTCTTTTTCCGCGATACTGGGGTGGCTGAGCAGCGGCGATTTCTCCAGCATTACGTCGGGAATGTTGTTCTTTTCGTGGAAACGGGGCAGCCGGCGGTCAGGATAGAGAATGTAGCTGTTCTGATCGGCGCGGTAGAGCTGGCTGCGGCGCAGGGCATCGAGCAGCGCGATGCACTCCCCTGAAGGCAGCGCGCCCGAGCTGAGCACGGCGACCTGTCCCTCGAGCATCTCGTACAGGCGGCGTATGGCGATCTCCCCCGAATCCGTCACCTTCATCAGGTTGTAGGCATGATAGAGCCCGTCGTCCCTGCGGTTGGCGCGGATGGTGTGGTCGATATGGCGAAGAGCCTGCCTGCAGAAATCGGCAATCTCCGCGAAGCGAATCAGCGCCTGCTCTCCGGAAAGCCCGCGCGCGTACAGCGTGCGTCGGTAATTGCTACCCGCGCCGCCGAGCGCGTCCAGCATGGCTCGGCGGTGCTGGTCCGATGGCTCCCCGTCCAGTGTGGCGGCCACCTGGTGAAACAGTTCCGCGACCTCGACGGACACGTCAACGCTGCCGGCTTCCGCAAACAGATCGGCGCAGAACGAGAGGAAGCGCCGCAGATAGTACAGCGTCACCATGGACACGCCGTAGCCCACCAGGGCGTTGTTGGCGTCGTTCCACTCGGGGCGCTGCGTGTTCATCCAGATGCCGGCCCCGGGGATGTAATTCGCCAGCCGGGCGAGCACCAGAACCAGCAGCTTTTCGGTCAGGGTCACGTGGTTGAGCGCCCCGCCGACATCGTGCAGGAACTTGCCGTCGGCGCCCATTTCGGCCACGCGTTCCTCGATCTCCCGGTTGAGATCGGCGTCGAAGTCCACCGTGTTGTGCGGGTCCTGCAGCAGCGCTTCATACGGCTTGATGCGATAGGGAACGTTGGCGTAGGTGAAGACGCGCCGCGTCAGCAGAGCCGCCAGCGCGCCCGGATGATAGCGCGCCGATTCTTCCAGCAGCTTCAGCAGGTAAATCACCTGATGATCGCCCCAATAGCCGATGTAGGACCATGGGTCGTGGGGGTCCGCCACCTCCCAGTCGAAGCCATCGCGTGTCACGCGATACGGGTTGTGGCCGTCGGCCGTGGACGCGTCGGCGAATTTGAAGATCATGCTCTCGATATAACCCGGAAAAGAGAGCGCCAGCGCTTCCCAATTCTGGAAAAGGTCCCGCCAGTTGCCCTGATAATTGAGGATTTTCGCGCCGTGCTCGTCCTTCAGCTCGATGGCGAAGATGTTCCACGGACGGCTGGGGTCGCCGTGGCGCCGGCTGAAGGTGAAGGGCAGGTACTCGTAGGCCAGCCTCTCCAGATCGGCATCACCGCTCTCCCGGGCGAGGGCCAGCAGATCGCCGTGCAGCAGGGTTTCGGGCAGCGCGTCGAGGAGCGCGCGATGCCGCTCGGCCACGCCGTGGTTAGCGGTGGCCACGAAGGAGGAGAAATCCGCGCGGGAGATTTTATATCCGCAGTCGGGGAGGCCGCCGCGCATTACGTTGAACAGGGTGTTGGAGAAGTGCCGCCACCGGCTGAGTTCGTCCGCGGTGTTTTGGAGCCCGTCCGCGCTGGCCACAATGTGCACCAGGCTGGCGGACCCGCGCGCGACATCGGTGGCAATATCGGCGCGCACGTCGATGTCGGCCACGCCGGCCGCGTCCTTGTCCACGTCGGCCACAACGCACCATTCCTTCCGCGCGCCGCCAGCCAGGGTCACGCTGGCATTCAGGAAGTACGCACCGCGCCGCCCCCGGATCAACGTTTCCTGTTCGAGAGGCTGGCCCCGGCGGAAGCGGTCGAGCTGCGCTGTGGAGAGCAATCTCCGCGCCGGGTCCAGTCCCTGCGACCAGACCGTGGTCGCCCGCAGCGCCTCGCTCGGCTCGGCCTTGTCTACCGGAATGGAGCTGAGGCGATAGAGCGCCAGCCCGGTCTCCGGGTCCAGTTCGCTTTCCTTGTAGCCGTCGGCCAGCGTGCTGTACTCGAGCTGGAATCGGCGCGTGAGGCCGGCGGGCATGATGTTCTGGATGCCGTCGATGAGCTCAACGCTCACGGGCTCGGCGCTTTGATTCGCCAGCGTTGAACGGCGAATGAAACCGAACCGCTCACTGGTCATCCACGTGTACGAAAACGTCAACGCGAGGTCTTCGTTGATCTCTTCGAAGACCAGCTTGTTTCCATAGACGCTTTTGTAGAGATTCCGCTCCACGCGCCAGACGCCTTGGTAGCGGAGAGAGAACGGCTCCCACAGGGAAGTCTTCTCGAGGCGAGTCACCAAGAGAATTGTTTTGGCGCCGGTTTCCTCCTGGCTGTCGTGGATGCGGTCGTCGGTGTAGTAGGGGAACAGCGCGTGGTCCGGGTCCCTCCGCCCGGCGGTGAGCGCGCCGTTGCTGGAGACGAACATCCAGTGGTCCGAGTCACTCACCAGCGTCATCAGGAACGGCGGCATGGCATCGTAGTTCGCGATTTGATAAAAGCGCTCGCCGTTCAGGTCGACGTGGGCGCCCGCGACCGGGCGCGGGTCGTAGTCCAGGGGGGTGCTGCCGGCGAAAATCGTGCGATCACTCATATTTGAGACGCGCTTTCCGCTCCATAACTGTCGCGGTTCAGAAACGACTGAATCAGGCCAGTTCTGCTTTGCGTGTCTTCAGGTCCCGCTCAATATTCACCATCACGTCGTCGTCCAGCGAGTAGAACTTCACCGCCAGCGCGGACAGAAACCCGAAGCCCGCTGGAATGATGGTCAGCATCAGGCGGATGCCATTTTGCGCTCCCACCGATTGCGCCACGTTGGGATGGAAGCCGAACCAGGCCAATATCCAACCGCCCATCGCACCGCCCACCGCCCAGCCCAGCTTTTGCGAGAACGATGCCGCGGAAAACACCAGCCCGGTGGCCCGCCGCCCGGTCTTCCATTCCGAGTAGTCCGCCGTGTCCGCGTAGAACGCCCAGAGCAGGGGCGACGTGGGGGCGAACAGCATGGAAATCACGATCCATATCGCGAAAACCAGAACAATCTGTGTCTTCGGCACGAAATACAGCGCCACGCACAGAAGGCTGGCAACGGTCATCAGGCCCATATAGGCCCGCCGCTTTCCGAACCACTTTGCCAGCGTTCCGGCGGTGCTGGTGCCGAAGATCACGCCGATGGTGCCCAGCAGCATGAAAAACGTGGCCAGATCCGTGTTGCCGATATAGTACTTGAAATAGTACAGAATTGCGCCCATGCGAACCGCGATGTGGCACAGCGCAAAGACGCCGATGAAGCAGACCATGATCCAGGGGCGATTGTGCAGCAAATCGCGAAGGTCGTTCTTCAGGGTGTTGGATTCGTCTTTGGCCGGCTGCACCCGTTCGCGCGTGCCCGCGAATGTTACCAGGAAAAGCGCCGTCCCCACGATGCCGTAAATCACCATCACCATCATGAAACCGTGCTGATCGCCCAGCGGCGATTGCATGCCCCGGCCAAAATACTTCACCAGCGGCAGGGTGGCCGCCTGCACCACGAAGAGGCCGCCGTAGGAGAGCACGAAGCGAAACGCGGAGACGCTGGTGCGCTCCAGCGAATTCGGCGAGATGACTCCCATCAGGGCCGAGTAGGGGATGTTGATGAACGTATACGCCATCATCACCAGCGTGTAGCTGACATAGGCGTAGATGAGCTTGCCGCTGGCGTCCAAATGGGGCGTGTAAAAGGTGGCCACGCCGGTGACGGCCATGGGCAGGCAACCCCACAGCAGGTACGGCCGGAACCGGCCCCAGCGCGTGCGCGTGCGGTCCGCGATGACGCCCATCACCGGGTCGATCCCGGTATCCCAGAAGCGCGCAACCACCAACATGGTCCCCGCCGCCGCCGCTCCTATCCCGAAGACGTCGGTGTAGAAGAACAGCAGGAAGTTCATGAACATCTGGAAGTAGAAATTGGAGGCGGTGTCCCCCAGGCCGTAGGCGACTTTTTCCTGGAAGCTGACCCGGTCGGGGGCGGCTGTGGCAATCGACATTGTGATTGCAACGTATCAAGTCTTACCGCCGCCCGCAACTTTCTGATAGCCTGGTGAGCGGACCTCAACCAGGAGACTCGCCACTTTGTACGAAGCAAAAGCAGAACGCTATGATTCCATGACCTGGCGGCGGTGCGGGAAGAGCGGCGTGCAGCTTCCCGCCATCTCGCTCGGGCTCTGGCACAATTTCGGCAGCGTGGACAGGCTGGAAAGGTGCCGGGCCATGTTGTGCCGGGCGTTCGACCTCGGCATCACCCACTTCGATCTGGCCAACAACTACGGGCCGCCACCCGGTTCGGCCGAAGAGACGTTTGGACGGGCGCTCCGCGCCGACCTTGGCGCATACCGCGACGAGCTGATCGTTTCCACCAAAGCCGGTTATGGCATGTGGCCCGGCCCCTACGGCGACTGGGGGTCGCGCAAGTACCTCATCGCCAGCCTCGACCAGAGCCTTCGGCGCATGGGGCTGGAGTACGTCGATATCTTCTACTCGCACCGGCCGGATCCGCAAACGCCGCTGGAAGAGACCATGGGCGCGCTCGATCACGCGGTGCGCTCGGGGAAGGCGCTCTACGCCGGCATTTCCAACTACGATGCCGCGCAAACGGCGCGCGCCGTGGAGATCCTGCGCCGTCTGGGCACGCCGTGCCTGATCCATCAGATGAAGTACTCCATGTACCAGCGCACCGCCGAGCAGGGCTTGTTCGATGTGCTGCGCACCGAGGGCGTGGGCGGAATCGCCTTTACGCCGCTCGCGCAGGGGCTGCTCACGGACCGCTATCTGGCCGGTATCCCGGCCGATTCGCGCGCGGCCCGGCCGGACACCTTTCTCGAACGCAGCGATGTCACAGAGGCCCGTCTGGCGCAGGTGCGGGCCCTGAACGAGGTGGCG
>CAYVPZ010000361.1:0-5468 GCA_964453955.1 uncultured Solibacteraceae bacterium
GCGGGTCGAACCGTGCGAATTCGTCCAGCGCCTCGTCCAGCGCCACCAGCGCCGCCGATTTCGCCGGAGAAAAGATCAGCTCTTCGTTCAAAGGCAGGCGGGCCGCGCCACCGCCCCGCTTGCCCCGGCATACCGCCCGCGCGTGATCCGCCAGAATGCGCCGCATCAGACTCGCCGCCACGCCCAGGAACTGCGCCCGGTCCCGCCAACTGGCCCGCGACTGGTCCACCAGCTTCAACCATGCCTCGTTGACCAGCGCGGTGGTTTGCAGCGTGTGCCCCGACCGTTCCCGGCGCATGTGCCGATGGGCCATCCGGCGCAACTCCGGCTCCATCAGCGGGATCAGCGCGTCCAGGCAGGCCCGGTCGCCGGCACTCCAGCGCAGGAGCAGTTCGGTGACCGGTTGGCAAACGTTCGAGCCCATTTTTTCTTTTTGCCCGGTGGTGTCTTTCGCCGCAGTATAGCGCGATTAGTGCAGGACGGTCAGCCTGGCTGGACCGCAAGGCAAATCAAAGGAGACACCATCATGAAAAGCTCACAGGAAACGGTTGTCGCAGTCGTCTGCGCGGTACTGCTGGCCGTTACATCGCATGCCGCAGCTCAGTCTGCGGATTATGGGATCCCCACCAACATCCCGGGAGTCACCTCGGCACCCGAACCGCCCGCGGGTTTCGATCCGGTCACGGCTTCGAACCGCGACCTCGAAGGGTACGGCTTCCCTCCTCGCCCCGATTCGCAAGCCCGGCCGGAGGCTTACGCGAGGTGGGAAAAGGCGATGAGTGCGGCTAAGCAGCGCATTGCGCCCGAACTCCGGCTCGGCGACAAGGTTCACGGGCCGGTTCGCCAGTTGAAGGAACAGAACGGAACCGGCACGAGCCCGAACTGGAGCGGCGCCGCCGCTGTAACTAACGCAACAAGTTACAATGCGCCAACTTCGTTCCGCCAGGTTGCCGCCTTCTACGTGGTCCCTGTAGCGAATCAGGCATTCGGGACGTGCTCCTCGTCATGGGATTACTCTTCTACGTGGGTCGGCATCGATGGCTATGGCGGGAACGATGTATTTCAGGCCGGTACTAGTTCGGACGCTCTGTGCACCGGAAATGTGGTAGGGTATTACGTTGCATGGTTTGAATGGTACCCACTCCCTGAGATGATAATCGCCAACCTCCCGGTATCTCCGGGCGACGAAATGTTTGTCGAAGTTTGGCCCAGCAGCCCCACGGCGGGATACGCGTTTCTCCAGAACTTCACCACCAACCAGTACGTGTCTGTTTTCTTCACTGCCCCTGGAGGAACCGAACTGGTTGGCAACTCCGCGGAATGGGTCGTCGAGCGACCGGGTATAAACGGCGGCCAGTCGACGTTGATGAACTACGTCTCCGACTATTTGTCAGATTGTTACGCCTGGACCGCGAACGACGCGGAGTTCACTCCCGGTAGCGCTTCATCGACTCTGCTGACCATGACGGACAACAAAGGGCTGCCCATCTCTTACCCGACCCTTTTGGGGACAACGGCCCTCTGGTTACAGGACGAGGGATCGGCGAGGTAGTTGAATGAGAGCAGCGAGGATCTTCTGTTCGATGGCACGCCGCATCCCCGCGGCGTGCCATTTCCTGATTGACCGCGACGGGGTCACCCATCAGCCCTCCGTGATCGTCTTCACCCGTAATTTTTCTTCGCCCGATTGTGTCTTTCGCCGCAGTATAGCGCGATTAGTGCAGGACCGGTCAGCCCGGCTGGACCACAAGGCAAAAGGAGACACAACCATGAAAAGCCCACTGAATACGGTTTCCGCAGTCGCCGCGGGGATCAGTGCGAAGGAAACCGGACTGCTGCGTTTTCTTGTTTTGCTTTTGGGGGTCGCCTCGGCTGTGTTCGCGCAAACGAACCCGGCGGGCACCGGCACCACTGGATCCGGGAGTTTTGCGATCTTGCAGCTTGGAAATGCACCAAACGGTTCATGCTCCGTACTCTCCTGGGATGTCCCCCCTGGCACAGTCCGTTCGGGGGGCAAAGTCTACAAGTACTCCCTGAACGTCACCAGACCGGTCGATGCCTGCAGCCCGGGCCTTCTCAAGGCTTTTGAGGCGGGCAGCGGCGCAAACGGCGTCGTATTTCCCAGAGTCACCCTGGAGGAGCTGGACAGCAACTCCACGGTCGTCCTGAGCATCGTTCTGACGAATGCAATCGAGAGTTATTATCAAGTCGGGGCTGGCGCCGATGAGGCCCCCACGGAAACCGTGGTATTCGCTTCCGACGAGCTCACGGAAGATTACACTGTCCAGTCCTCACTGCTGTTCGTCCCCATGACCCCCTGTCGCATTGCCGACACGCGTTACCCCAACGGCGCTTTTGGCTCGCCTTCACTGGCGGCCGGGAGCACTCGCAGTTTTGCGATTCCCAGCGGCAGTTGCAACATTCCCACTGCGGCGGCCTACTCGCTGAACGTGACCGTGGTGCCACCGGGCCCCCTGGACTACATCACTGTCTGGCCCAGCGGGGCCGTGCAGCCTGTGGTGTCGACGCTCAACTCGCTGGACGGCCGCATCAAGGCTAACGCGGCCATCATCCCGGCGGGAACCAATGGGGCGGTTAGCGTTTACGCCACCAACATCACCGATCTGATACTGGACATCGACGGCTACTTCGTGCTCGCGGGCAGCGACACCAGTGCGCTGGCCTTCTATCCGCTAACGCCGTGCCGCATTGCCGATACGCGCTATTCCAGTTATGGTTCGCTGGGACCGCCGTCCCTCAGCGCGGGTGAGTCGCGCAGCTTTGACGTGCTCTCCAGCGCCTGCAGTGTGCCGTCGACCGCGCAGGCATACTCGCTGAATTTCACCGTGGTCCCGCCCGGGCCGGTGAACTACATCACCACGTATCCCACCGGGGCAACACAGCCGCTTGCTTCCACCTTGAACGATCTGACCGGAACCGTCGTTGCGAACGCAGCCATTGTGCCGGCGGGAACGGGCGGGGCGGTTAACGTGTTCAGCGACAGCGCCACCGATCTGATCATCGACATCAACGGCTACTTCGCGCCGCCGGGGACGAGCGGACTGTTGCTGTACACCCTCACCCCCTGCCGCGTGCTGGACACGCGGCTGCCGCGGGGGAGCCTGCAGAGCCGGCCGTTCACCGGAGGGATGGACGTGGACGTGACCGGAAGCGGTTGCGGGGCGCCGGCAACGGCACAAGCGTACGTGTTCAATGCGACGGTGGAGCCGCCGGGGCCGATGAATTATCTGACCCTGTGGGCGCAGGGCGGGACGCAGCCGGTGGTGTCGACGCTGAACGCGCTGGATGGAGCCATTACTTCGAACATGGCGCTGGTTCCCACCACCAACGGTTCCATCTCGTCGTACGTGTACGTTCCCTCCACCACGTATCTGATATTGGATATCTTCGGGTACTTCGCGCCGTGAGCTGAAGCGCTGGCCCCATTTCATACTGGCTGAAGCGCCTCTATTGGCAATCCGGCCGGGCCGGCGACGGGTTAGCGCGTTATCAACGGTTAACGCCGTTCCGCAGTTTGTCGACGCGGCCACGTGAACCTTCCTACAACCCACGCGGGATGCGGATCTCGACCGTGGCTGATCCGTTCCTAAGCTGCTCCACGATTGCTCTGTCGGCAGGAGGCGGCTCGCCGGTCAAGCCATGCCCGATCAGGGCGCATCGTGTTTCGCCGGCTCCAGCAGCCAGATGTTGCCGGGCCTCTCCTGCCGGCCGAATACGATCACATGCGGACCAACTTGAACCCGACCCAGGGAGCGCCTGACCTCAGGCTAGTGATACACCGGGAAGGGCGAGCCGTCCGGGTGCATGTCGGCTTTGAGCCTCTGCGCCCAGGCGCAGAAGGATCGATCCGTCCCGCTTCGACGTGAAAGATCAGCTTGTCGTCGTGAGAAAAGTGCGGGTCGACCAGATTGTTATCGGTTATAGGAATCCAATGAAACCGCATGGGTCGCTACAACTACCAGCTTACTGGTGAGACTCTTGATGGCCATGAAAACCAGGAGAACGCATATTCCCAGGAACACTCGTATTCATTGCCGTGTCGTTCGGCGCTGAACCTGATGAGTGTAGCGGGCAATCCGCGGCTCGAAGCGATTCGCGTCTCGGAAGAGTCTCCAGTTGATTAACGTCGGCGTGTGTTTCAGGATGGCGATTGTCGGCATCATCTTCCCAAGATGGACGTCGGCGAAGCCGGGAAAGCACTGGGCGAGAGAGGTGGAAGGCAAGTTCGATCGGCCAGCTCTTGTCCCATTACCGTCCCATAAAAACGAGGATATTCGGGACACTGAAGCGGCTTTCTGCCTTTGGAATGAATCAGATAGCCGTGGTTGAATCCAGCCCTGAAAAGGCTGGCGTCGGGGGTTCAAGTCCCTCCCTGGCCACCATTTGTTTTTACTTTGAATGAGTTACGAACTCCTACGTCCTAAAAAAGGGCTCTTCGGATCGATTCTTTAACCGCTCCGTGAAAAGAATAACTTGCGGAATATCAATGAGATGGAATCTGGTAGAGCGCAGCCCCAGAGGGCTTGGCGTCTCCCATTAACTTGGTAGCGCCGCACGGTGGTGGCCGGAAAGGATCGACTGCGGCCGGGTGGATTGGACCTCTCCACGGATCGCCAATTCCCAATGTGAGACCCCGTGGAAGGGTGATTTGACCCAAAGAGACGTTGCGAAAACCTACGTCGGCTCCGGACTGCGAGCACGCAAGAGACCACGCGATGATGTGAAGCAACGACTTCCCGGGCGGGTGGTGAACGCCTCATCGCCGCCTCCGGGCTGGTATTGCAGTTGCACGCATTCCACCCACCTGAACCGGATGTTGAACAGCGCGGCGACTCGGAGCAGACTTTGGAACCACAACCAGACAAACACCCTTTTCTCTTCAGGTTTGCGGAACCGCATAGAACGCGGCTGCTGGCGATGGCGGACGAAGTTGCCTTTGAGAAAGACGACATCGTGCTGGTGTCCGGAGAGCGCTCCACCCACTTTTATCTCGTCGTCTCCGGAAGCGTTGGTGTGGATGTCGTCGCTCGGTATTACACCGCTCGTATCCAGACAATCGGCCCTGGCGGTGTCTTCGGCTGGTCGTCCCTGCTCGATGGTTGTGACACATTCTTTCAGATTCGAGCACGCGAGCGGTGCTCGGTGCTGCGCCTGGAAGGCGTTCGTCTGACGGCCTTCTGCCGCGAGAATCCCGAGTTCGGAGTCGAGCTCCTTCGCGGCGTGCTGCGAACGGTGGCAGATCGTGTACTGGCAGCGGAGACGAAACTTGCCGAATTCTGTGGCGTTTCAACTCGCAGCGGCCCTGCCGCGAACACTTAGTTGGGATTCTCATTACTGAGTCGCGGCTTAGTCAAACCCCCGTCCATGGGAGGGCCCGTCTTCCGGTGGTGTGACCTCGTGCGTCTCGTCCTGCGATTCGACCGCGTGTGATGCAAAACTCTACACCG
>CAYVPZ010000362.1:0-5457 GCA_964453955.1 uncultured Solibacteraceae bacterium
TGGCTGTTCTGCGGCATCGTCCGGCGCAGCCCGCGCCGCTACTGGCTGTGGTTCTGGCTGGCCTCGCTTCCGCTCATGATCGCCGCCGTGTACCTGGCGCCCCTCGTGCTCGACCCCCTGTTCAACCGTTTCGAGCCGCTGGCGCGGATGCACCCGGAACTGGTGGGGCCCATCGAACAGGTGCTGCGGCGCGCCCACGTCGACATCCCCGCCGACCACCTGTTCGAAATGATGGCCAGCGAGAAGACCACGGCGCTGAACGCGTACACCACCGGCTTTGGCTCCTCCAAGCGCGTGGTGCTGTACGACACCATCATCGGGAAGGAGCCGCTGCCCGAGCTGATGACCACGTTCGGACACGAGCTGGGCCATTACGCGCTCCATCACATCCTCTGGGGGCTGGTGTTCAGCGCGGCGCTGTTGCTGGTGGGGATGTACGCAGGCTACCGGCTGGTGGAGGCGGCACTGGGCCGGGCCGGAACGCGCCTGGGAATTCGCGGCCCGGGCGACCTTGCCGCGCTTCCCCTGTTTGCGCTGTTCGCGCTGGCCGCGTCGTTTCTTACGGATCCGCTCACCAACGCCGTCAGCCGCGTGATCGAGCATCAGGCGGATGTCTACGCGCTGGAGGTCACCGAAGGCGTGATTCCGCGGCCGGGTGAGGCCGCCGCGCGCGCGTTTCAGTTAGAGGGGGAGACGGACCTGGCGGTCCCCGACCCGAATCCGTTCCTCGTCTGGTGGCTGTATTCGCATCCCCCGGTTCGCGACCGCCTGCGCTTTGCGCTGGCCTGGCAGGACCGGCGTCCCCCGGCCGTCCGCCGGCCCTGATTTGCCTGCTACAATCGATCTGCGGATGTCGAAAACGGAACAGGATTACCGGCAGGAGATTGTCGAGATCGGCAAGGTGATGTACCAGAAGGGCTGGGTTGCGGCCAACGACGGCAACATCACCGTGCGCTTGGACGACCGGCGTGTTCTGTGCACTCCCACCGGCGTCAGCAAGGGCATGATGAAGCCCGAGGACATGAGCGTCTGCGACATGGAAGGGGCCATGCTGGAGGGTTCCCGGGGACGGACTTCCGAGATCCTGATGCACCTGACCATCTACCGGATGCGTCCCGACGTGCAGTCGGTAGTGCACGCGCACCCGCCGGTGGCCACCGGTTTCGCGGTCGCCGGCCGGCCCCTCAATCTCGCCCTGGTTCCCGAGGTGGTGATCAACCTGGGGTGCATCCCCCTCGCCCAATACGGTTTGCCCGGCACGCCCGAGCTCACTCGGGACATGCTGGCCTACATCCCCCGTTATGACGCGCTGCTGATGGGCAATCACGGCGTGGTGGCGTACGGATCGGACTTGCGCAAGGCGTTCTTCAACATGGAGACGGTGGAACACACCTCGCAGGTGAACCTGGTGGCCGAGCTGCTGGGCGGTCCGCGGGTATTGCCGCGGCGGGAAGTGCAGAAGTTGTTCGATTCCCGCGGCCGCTATGGGGTCCCCTCGAGGGCAGACCTGGAGCCGGGCTCGCCAGTGGTCGCCGAGGACTACCGTCCCGCCGGCGAGCGCCTGACCATCACGAAAGAAGAGCTGACTGCGTTGATCGAGGAAGTCCTGCGCGCCCGCGGCATGATGCAAAACGCCTGCTGACGGGCGCCCAATTGTCTTAAACCGCTACCCGGCGGTCGAGCAAATCGTCCGAGTGGTCGGGGGACGACTTGCGGGTTCGCCGGCTGGTCCTCATTGCGAACAGCAGCAGGGCCAGCACGACGCCCGCCAGCAGCTTCGCCGCTTCCACGAAAGCGTAGATCCGGTACATTTTGTCGAGGCGGCTGCGTTGGGCCAGCGCGGTTCCAGCGCGCGCGAATGCCAGTGCCTGGCTCAGCCAGGCGAACTCGGGAGTCAAAAACACATGCTCGAAGCCCACCAGCAGAAGCATGACCAGCGGCAGCACCACCAGAAGACGCAAGGGCCTTTCGAGGAACAGCATCAGCATGGTCAGAATGCCGAGAGGCGCCTCGGCCAGTTCCCAGCCCGAGAGCAGGCGTGTATTCTCGACGGCCGCCAGCGAGCGCAGGATCATTCGCGCGGTATCGCCTCCGGCGTGCGTGACCATCCGTTGCGCGTCCGCACTGTTGCTGTCCAAAACCTCGTCGATGGCTCCAACATTGCTGAAACAGGCAATCAGGACGATCAGGCTGCCGCCCAGCCACGCGCCCAGCAGGAATGCGCCAATGCGCCGAGTATGCATAAGTCACAATTATTCTACTCTTTCGAGCCAGCCGGCGCGGCTTATTCCCCCGCCTGGGCGTGACGGCTCTTCAGCGTCACGCCGACGCACGCCGACGACGAATTTACGCCCTCCAGCGCGAGCGTGTAGGTCCCCAGATTCCCCGACACCTCGCAGGGATCTCCTATGCGGACGTCGTGCCGGACACCGGGCCAGCCGTCTACTCGCACGGTAATGCTGGCGGCCCTGCGGCCGGGGGCAACGGCGTCCACAATCAGCAGGCAGCCGCCGTCGCTGGTGGTGGCCGCCGCTCCCCTGCCGACCCATCGCGGGGTGAGGACCACCTCCTGCGCCACGTCCGCGGTCATCGCCTGCGACGGCCGGTACGAGTAGGTTCGTTCCGCCTCCAGTTCGTCGACCTTCCGGCGCAATCGTCTCAACTCACCCTGGCTGGCGGCGCTGCGGAACGACTCGAACACTACCCAGGCCGCCAGCAGCACCAGCACCAGCATGCCAAACAGGATCAACGGGAAATAATCGCGCGCCGCGCGGGCGAATGCGAGCCAGTCCTGCATGGGAGTTACTCGCCATTCTACTCGCCGGACGAGCAACCCGTAAATATGCGTAACATCGGGAACCGCATCGGGCCGCATCCATCCAAGTAAACAGAGGAGCGAGCGGAGGACATGAACATGAAAAGGACAATTGGAAAATGGACCCTGGCTCTGGCGGCGGTCGCGCTTGCCGCGGGACCCATGTTTGCGAAGGACAACACGCCCAAGCCGTTGACGGAGCGGGTGCGCCACGAACTGGCCATGCTGCCGTATATTTCGGTATTCGACAATCTCAGTTTCCACGTGGATGGGAGCACCGTATACCTCACCGGCGACGTGCGCATGCCCTTCCTGAAATCGGATGCCCAGAATGCCGTAAAGCACATGGAGGGTGTCACCCAGGTGGTGAACAACATTCACGTGTTGCCACTTTCGTCTTTTGACAACCGCATTCGCATCGCCGAATACCGCGCTGTGTTTGGATTCAGCGATCTGGGCCGCTACGCCATCCCGGTGAATCCGCCGGTCCGGATCATCGTCGACAACGGCCACGTGCAGCTGGTGGGATTCGTCAACAGCCAGGGCGATAAGAACATCGCCGGCATTCGCGCCAACGGCGTTTCCGGCGTGTTTTCGGTACAAAACGATCTGCAGGTGGTGAACTAAGTGAGCGGGCAGCGCCGTGCGCTGCCCTGCCTTATTCCGGCGACGGGGAATAATGAGAGTATGCGCGTCCTCATTGCCGCGCTCGCTATCGCTCCTGTGGCGCCCGGCAGCTTCGCGCAACCCACGCTCGAAACCAGCCGGGCCTTTGATCGTTATGTCGAACGGGCCGAGCAACAGCTCCGCGCGGACCCCATTCTCTACACCGACTCGCACGCCGACACGAAGAAAGCGGTCCATCGCGGTGAAACCGTCGTCGTCGAGCGAAAGATCCCGAATGTTCCGGTTCCCGATGGCCAGATTCATGACTGGCAGGGTGTCCTGTTCATCCCCGGGGCGACCATTGCCAGCGTTCGCGTCGTTATGCAGGACTATGACGGATACGGGCGCATCTACCAGCCCGACGTCACCGAATCCAGGCTCCTCGCCCGCGACGGCGATCGCTTCCGGGTTTTCCTGCGCCTGTATAAGCACGAGTTCCTGACGCTGGTGTACGACTCCGAGTACGACGTGCGGTACGTCTTCCCGGGGCCCGATCGTATGGCCATCGACTCGCGCTCGACGCGCATTGTGCAGTCCGGTGACGACCACGGCTTTCTGTGGCGGCTGAACTCCTACTGGCGCTTTGAACAGGCCGATCGGGGCGTCTACGCGCAATGCCGCGCCATCTCGCTGTCCCGCGGCATCCCCTTCGGATTCGGGTGGCTGCACGGCTTTCTGCAGAAGTTCCCGCGGGATTCCATGGTCAACACGCTGGAAGCCACGCGGCGCGCCGCCGTTTTGCCGGCGCCCGGTTAGCCCCGTCCGGCCGCTTGCGGCCGCCCTCGGGCAGTGTCAGGAATTGAACAGCCATGCCCATGCCGGAAGGCTTCACCAATGCAAAACGGGAGCATCACAGTGTCCTCGCGTCCATCGAAAAGAGGGCGCTCATCTGGATGGCGGCGCACATGCCCCGCCGGATCAACTCCGACCATCTCACGGCGCTCGGTTTCATCGCCCTGCTCGGCGTCGCGGCGGCGTACTACTGGGCGCGTTCGTCCAGGGCGGGCTTCACCCTGGCAACGGTCTTCTTCGTCGTGAACTGGTTCGGCGACAGCCTGGATGGCACGCTGGCCCGCGTGCGCAACCAGCAGCGCCCTCGCTACGGTTTTTACATCGATCACTTGCTGGACACCTGCGGCAGCGTGTTTGTGTTCGGCGGGCTGGCGCTTTCCGGATACATGAGCGAGAAGGTTGCGCTGGCGCTGCTGGTCGCCTGGCTGCTGCTGAGCGTTGAAGTCTATCTGGCCACTTACACGCTCGGCAGTTTCCATCTGTCCTTTGCGGCGTTCGGGCCGACGGAGTTTCGTCTCCTGATGATCGCCGGCAACGTCGCCGTCCTGTACCGGCCGATAGTCGAGCTGCTGGGCCACCGGTATCTGTTATTCGACGTCGGCGGCGCCATTGGCGCTGCCGGGATGCTGCTCGCGTTCCTCTGGTCGGCGGTGAAGCACTCGACCGAACTCTACCGCGCCGAGACGCCGCGTTGATCCTGCGCTGGCTGAAGTTCAACGCGGTGGGCGGAATCGGGCTGCTGGTGCAACTGGGCACGCTCTGGCTCCTCGAACGTGTGATCGGCGTGCAGTACTTGCTGGCAACCGTGCTGGCGGTGGAGGCCGCTGTCCTGCACAACTTCGTCTGGCATCAGTTGTGGACCTGGCGTGGCCGCCCGCACCAGTCCGTTCTGTTCCGGCTTGTGCGCTTCCATCTGGCCAACGGTCTGGTCTCGCTGGTGGCGAACTTCGTTCTCATGGCGTTGTTCGTGGGCGTATTGCACATGCGATTGATCCCGGCAAACCTGTTGAGCGTAGGCATTGCGGGCATCCTGAACTTCGGCCTCGCCGAGTTGTGGGTGTTCGGCTGAAGGGTGATCGGATCATGTTCCCGGCGTGTTTTCGGTACAAAACGATCTGCAGGTGGTGAACTAGGTCTTAGACCGCGTGAAACGGTTTGTTCCAGAGCGTCTGTAGCCGAACTTC
>CAYVPZ010000363.1:0-5451 GCA_964453955.1 uncultured Solibacteraceae bacterium
CGTGTTCCGCCCCATTCCGCCGGGTCGACGTCCGCAATGGATTGCGAGAAACACCAGTGGTGCCCGGCGAAGTCCTCGACATTGTACTGCCGTTCGCCGTAAGGAAAGTCCGTGGGTTCGCGAAGAATCTTCGCGCCGCTTCGCCTGGCCCGCTCGTAGTGAGCGTCGACGTCCTCCACCCTCACCATGACTGACGCTCGCAGCGAGACATCCCTGCCTGGTTCGATCAGGACAACCGCGCCTCCATCGCCGGCATTCAGTTGGGCGCGGTGATTCCCCATGCGAATGCGCAGAGTAAACCCGAACGCTTTGCACAACCAGTCAATCGCGTCGCCGATGTCCGGGTTAGGCCAGTTCCGGAATCACAATGATCGAGGGCATCGATCGATTGAAAAGCATGGCATCGATGATATCAGGGGTTACACCTCCGTTTATTCCTGCCGCAGAGCTCTTAACGGGTCCACGCGGCTCGCGCGGCGCGCCGGCAGAAAACTCGCGAACAGGGCGGCAAGCACCAGCACGCCAATGGTGAAGGCGAAAGTCGAGGGCGCGGTGGGCTGCATTCCTTCCACCAGGCTTTCGAGTGCATGCCCCGCCGCCAGGGCGGCGGCAATGCCCGCGCAAACACCGGCCAGAATCATGACCAGGCTCTCGCGCAGCACCATCCGCATGACATCGTGGGCCGTCGCGCCGAGCGCCATGCGCACGCCGATTTCCGGCACGCGCTGCGTGGTCAGGTACGCCAGCACGCCGTAAATCCCGATGCACGCCAGCAGCAAAGCCAGGCCGGCAAATACGCCGAACAACAGCAGGAGGAAGCGTTGCCGGGCCAGCGTCGCGCGCGCCAGTTCCTCCATGGTCCGAATCTGGTAGAGAACCTGATCGCCGGCATCTCCGCGCACTTCCCGCCGCAGCGGGGCCACCACGCCGAGCGGAGCGCCGCGGGTGCGGACGGCAATGGACATGAGCTCGGACCAGCGTCGCAGGAGGGGGTCCGGAACCTGGGCAAACGGATAATAGAATTGATCGCGAACCTGGGCCTGGTCGTCGCCGGCGAGCCCCCAATGCCGCACATGACCCACCACGCCCACCACCAGCACGGGGCCGGGGCCCATGTCCGGCATCCACAGGCGCCTTCCGACTGCTTCCTCGCCGGGGAACGCGTGCCCTGCCATCACCTCGTCAATCACTACGACGGGCTCGTTGTCCACGCGATCGTGTTCGTTGAAGAACCGGCCCCGGCGCAGCGGGATGCCCATGACCTTCAGATAATCCGGCGTCACGCTGGTGGCCAGCGCGATGGGCTGCTGGTTCTCCGGCGGGACCGCCGCGGTGGGCCAGTAGCCGATCTGGTTGTTGCCTTCCCTCATGGGGACCGTATCCACCATGGTCACGGCCTGCACTCCCGGTACGCGGCCAGCGTGATCGAGGACGTCCTGCCAGGCGGCGCGGATCCGCGCGGGATTGGGGAGCGTGCCCGGCGAAAGAGCCATGCGGGCGATCAGCACGTTGCGCGTGTTCACCCCCGGATCGAGCGACGAAAGATGCAGAAGGGTGCGGCCCAGCATCGCCGCGGAAACCAGCAGCACCACCGCCAGAGCGATTTCGGTTACCACAAAAACGCCGTGCAGACGGCGCGAGCTTCCCACCACGGTCCGCGCTCCGGCACGAAGTGTCTGTTCCAGTTGGCGGGCAGGTGCGCGCAGGGCCGGCGCCAGTCCGAAAAGAACGCCGCTCGCGAGCGCCACCGCAACGGCGAACAGCAGCACGTGCCAATCCAGCCGGACCTCCTCGGCGCGCGGCAGACCTCCCGGCCAGAACGTCAGAAAAGGACGCAAGCCAATGGCCGCCAGCAAAACTCCGAGCACGCCTCCGGAAAGCCCCAGCACCGCGCTTTCAGTGAGGCATTGGCGCACCAGGCGGCTCCGGCCGGCCCCCAGCGCCACGCGCATGGCCAGTTCGCGCTCGCGCGAAACCGCGCGCGCCAGCAGCAGGCTGGCGACATTCGCGCACGCAATCAGCAGCACCAGGCTGACCGCGCCCAGCAGCAACCATAGCGTGGACCCTACATCCCCCACATTCGGACGAAGCGGCTCGACAGCGAAGCCCCGGCCCTTATTGGTGTCTGGGAATTGCCCGGCCAGGCGGTGGCCGATCAGCGCCAGTTCCGTCCGTGCCTGTGCCAGCGTCGCGCCGGGCCGCAGGCGCGCGATGGCGGCAACCGGATGCGGCCCGCGATTCCGCATGAACCTGGCGGTGTTCTGGCCGATGGGCGTGTACACGTCGGCTTCGCTCCCGTCCAGCCGGAAATCCGCGGGCGCGATGCCCACTATTGTGTAACGTTTTCCGTCCAGAACCAGCGCCGTGCCCAGCGCGCCCGGGCTTCCGGCAAAGCGCCGCCGCCACAAACTGTAGCCAAGGATGGCCACCGGTGTGCCGCCCGCCCGGTCTTCTTCGGGCAGGAACGCACGCCCCCGAAACGGGGCAGCGCCGAGCAGGGAAAACAGATTGGACGAGACCTCGTATTGCAGCGCGTACTCGGCCTCGCCGGGCTCGCTCATTGTACCCGCGCTGTAAAGCCACCCGGCCAGTTCCAGCGAACGGCTCTCGCGCTGGCAATCGAGAAAGTCGAAGTACGCGAGATTCTGCTGTCCATAGAGGGCGGTGTTCCACGTCTCCGTCTGTCCATGCACGGCCACCAGCCGGTCGGGCTCCGGATACGGCAGCGGCTTCAGCAGAACGCCGTTGATGACGGTGAACATGACGGTGGTGGCGCCGATGCCGAGGCCAAGTGTCACCAGCGCGACCGCCGCGAACCCCGGCGCTCGCCGCAGGGTGCGCAGCGCATAGCGGAGATCCAGCCACAGGTCTTCCAGCCAGCGTGTGCCGCGCGCATCCCGGCATTGCTCCTTCACCTGTTCGGGACCGCCGAGGGCCAGCCTCGCCTGCCGCCGCCCTTCCTCGGGATCGGCGCCGCGGGCGATCAGATCGCTGGCGTGCTGTTCCAGATGGAAGCGCAGCTCTTTTTCGAGCTGTTCCTCCATTTCTCTTCGTCGCCAAAGACGCCGCCACCAGCTCATTTCGCGCCTCCTTCCGACATTTTGAGAATGAGACCGACGGCTTCGGTCAGGCGCTGCCAGCTTGCGGCGTCGGTTTCGAGCCGGGAGCGACCTTTGCGCGTGAGGCGATAGAATTTGGCCTCGCGCCCGGTCTCGGTCTCCCGCCAGTCCGCCGCCAGCAGGCCGCGGTTTTCCAGCCGGTGCAACGCCGGATAGAGCGATCCCTGCGGAACCTGAACCACATCCCGCGAGACCTGTTGCAGCCGTTGCGCGATGGCGTACCCGTGCACCGGGCCCAGCGCGACCACCTTCAGGATCAACAGGTCCAGGGTACCCTGGGGTAAATCGGATTTCGTCTCCATGACGGACACCTCGTACTTCTACATATTAACCGGGAACGTGTAGAAGTGCAAGGGGTGTGATGGCCGAATGCAGGCGAAAACGCCTGCTCCACGCCGGCAGATGAATGGTTTGCAGTCCTTGAACTACTACATCCGGGAATCTTCTCAGCCCGCGACGATTTCGGAGTGGGGCAGGCTCTCAGCCCCGCTCCTCGTTCCTGGTTTGCGGCTTGCCGCGATGTGGAGCAGGCCTTTGGCCTGCGGCGACTTTTGCCACGGGCTGCGAGCGAGGCATCAGTTGCCGAAGACCATCCGGCCCATCTGATCGCCCAGCCGCTTCACTTCCTCAGGATCCGTGGCGCTCCTGAAGCCTTCGGCGAGATCGATGCGGTCCACGCTGACGCTGAAGCCGTCGATGGAACTCCTGCCCTCGTCATTGCGGTGAATGGGGCCCGGGCCCGCTTGACACTCAAATCGCGGTAGTCTGGCCGGGCTGGATCCTTCGCTTCCTCAAGCGATTGGACCGCCATCTCACGCGTGACGCCGGGAAACTGCCGAAGGAATTCGCTCAGCGAATGGCCGCCCTCAAGGTAGTCAAATAGATTCTTGAACGGAACACGCGTACCCCGAAAACAGGGCATTCCGTTCATGACATCCGGATCGATCACGATTATTGCGTCTAGCATCGTCGCTGGCCTTATTGTACCGTTTGTACCGTCGAGCGGGCGGTATGGCCTCAATCGTGGCGGCACCCGTCCTGAGGGGCCTCCAACGACCTGATACGCGTGAGCAATCGCCTCGGAGGGGAAGTCAGGAGCCGCGAGAATAGGGCGCTCCGCCAGAATTGTCTCGGACGTGTGCGCCTTCGCAAAGCTGAGGCTCTGGTCACTTCTGCCTTTGTGTCGGAAGACAACCGGCATTATTGCAGAGCTTGAGAACACGTACGAATCACTCTTCTCAGATCTCGAAAAGGCAAACCAGCATTTCAATCGCGTCGAATATGGCGGCAACACCTAACTAAGCGTTGCGTGCCCCCTACACCAGCGCGGCCGTGTTCGACAGCACGCCGATGCCCGGCACCCGGATGGTCACCACGTCGCCGGGGGCCAGCGCCGCCTCACGCGGAACGATGATGCCCGTGCCGGTCAACAGCACCGAGCCCGCCGGCACCGGGTTGCCCCGCAACAGAAACTCCACCAGCGTGTCGAATCTCCGTTGCAGCGAAGCCGTGGAGCTCTCGCCCGAAAAAAGCACGCGGCCCGCCCGCTCCACCTTGCAGCTCACCTGCAAATCGTATGGATCGGGAATCTCGTCCGCGGTCACCATCACCGGACCCAGCGCGCAGCACCCGGTGAAGGTCTTCGATTGCGTCAGGTACAGCGGGTTGTCGCGCTCAATGTCCCACGCCGAAACGTCGTTCCCAATGGTGTAGCCGATCACCCTGCCTTTGCCGCCCAGCACCACGGCCAGCTCCGGTTCCGGCGCCGTGAATCGGGAATCCGAGCGGATTCCAATGGCCTGCCCGGGCCCCACGCACACGCGCGCGGTGCCCTTGAAGAAAATCTCCGGCCGATCGATGCGGTCCACGCTCACGCGGAAGCCGTCGATGGCGCCGCTACCCTCGTAGTTGCGGTCGCAGGCCCAGACCTCCCGCGGCGACAGCGGAATCACCGGCGGCGCGGCCTGCAAATGGGGAGCGGCCAGACGGGCGGCCAGCGCCGCCAGCTCCACGTGTTCCTTCTCCGAGCGATGGATCAGGTCGTAGAGGTTGTATTCGGGAATGGGGCGCGCCTGGTCATTCTCGAAAATGGCCGCGGTAACGGTATTGTTCCACTTCAACTGCCCCAGCCGCATCGCTCCCCCGGCTAGAAGGCCACTTTGGGAGCCGTGCGCGCTCCCGCCTCGGTCTGGAAATACGTTTCGGCCTGGAACCCGAACATGCCCGCGATGACATTGCGCGGGAACAACTGGAGGTCCTTGTTATACTCCTGCACCGCCTCGTTCTACTTACGCCTTTCGATGGCGATGCGATTCTCGGTGCCCGCCAGCTC
>CAYVPZ010000364.1:0-5446 GCA_964453955.1 uncultured Solibacteraceae bacterium
CGTCTCCATGCGGTCAGACGGTAACGAACTGAGCTTGCATCCGGGTGCCGATAGCGCGGATTGTTTGTAGTGCACGGACCTTGTCGTCTGCGTGGATTGCAGTTGTCCATGCGACGATTAGGCCCGTCACGGCGTAGCAGGTTCCCGCAAAGCCAAGACTCCCCCAAGATGCCACACCGAGCCAACGGGAAAGAGCCCCGCCCACGGCGCAGGCGGCGAGCACTGAAGGGAGGGCCGGCAGGACACAGCCTCGGAAATACCACCTGCTGCTAACTCCCAGTTCCGAGGAAAGGCGGGACTGGAGGTATGTCGTGGAGATGAGGTTGCTCACGGCGCTTCCGAGCATGACGCCACCTAAACCGAGGTGGCGCCCGAAGAGGAGAGAGAGTGTGAGGTTCAGGACGCCTTCGCAAACGTACAGAATGCCCAAGGCCCGGATCCTTCCCGTGGCCATTGTGAGAACAAGGTTCACGTGCGACGCCGCCACTGTGATTGCGAAGCTCGCCAGGGAAGCAGTCGCAAGCAGGCCTGCGTAATGTTGAGAGCCGACCCAGAGTATAATCAGAGCACGATTAAACAGCAGCAACGCCCCGCTGAGGCCGAAGGCCATTGTGAGCGTGTAGCAGTGGATCTTTAGGATGTTGCTCCGGATGGCTGGGAACGCACCTCGACCCCATAATTCGTTGATCGCAGGCGCTGCGGAGTCGGCAAGACGCGTTGTCAGCAGGTATCCCATAGTTCCCGGCATTACCGTCGTGTAATATGCCGCTACTGCTTGGGGCCCCAGGAGGTAGCCGACGACGACGTTGTCCGAACCGACGATCAGCTTCGTCGCGACTGCCATCAGAAGAGACTGAAAGGCGAACTTCGAAAGATCGACGAGTAACGTGGGATTGCAAGTCCATCGAGGCGTGAGATCAGAGTAGTACCGGAGGAAAATGGTCAGGCATAGGACCACACCCAAGGCCTCCGCGAGAACGCCCCCAGCGATTAGGCCGAAAAGGCCGAGGCCGACCGCGACTAGGCCGAGAGTCAGAATCAACCTCGCGGCGTTCTGTAGAGTCGCTACAAGGTTCGCTTGCGCGAGACGCTGAGTTGCGATGAGCGCGTAGTTGAAGATGCTCCAGGGGGAGCGGAGAAGGGCCCAGCCCGCGAGTATCAACATGCAGGCTCTGGCTTGGACAATGAGGCTAGAAGAAAACGGGAATATTCGCCCGATGAACAGCGCCAGAACGGTCGCCATCGCCGCAAAAAGGAGGCCGGTGCCCACCACCACTGTCCTTCCATTGGAGATTACGTCGCGGAACCTGCCAGTGTCGCCGTCGTTGTCGTGGGCTTGCGCTAGGAACCGCATTAACGCCAAGCCTAGGCTCATGTCCAACAAGTTCAGGTATGCGGTTGCCTGCATTAGAATTGCGTAGACACCCAGCGTCTCTGCGCCGGCGCGTCTCAACACGAGAGGCGCCAGCAGTACCTGTAACCCGATTTGGACGCCATACTGGATGGCTCCGGTGATGTAACCCGAGGTTGCGCGGGCCGTTCGCGTCATTGGGGCAACGGGCCTGCTTGGTGGGACCAACGGGCAGCGAGCGATGCGTTCCGGTATATCGGCCCGGTGGTTGGGCCGTTATACCCGACGCGACGAGGGTTTTGTTCTCGCAGGGTTGGCATGCCCTTTGGCTTCAGAGGATATCAAGAGGCGAGCCCTTAGCTTAGCTGGTCAGCTAGGCAGGTTACAGTTGTCGTGTGTCGCTCTAGGCCTCGCTAGGACGCATTGCGTGGCCTGTGGAGCGGCGGAAATGAAGTGATCAACGATATCCAGAAAATGCGAGATGTAGGCGTGTAGCTCCGCCATGCTCCACTCTCGAATATGCGCGCGGTTGCTAGGTGGGCCGTTGTGAACTTTGTAGCGTAGGAGGTTTCTGTCTGGTGTTGAAATCACTACATATCGAGGATCGATCCGAACGATATACCGAAGGAGTTCGTCAGGGTCGACTAGGTGCTCGATGACGTCGCTCGCGATGACGAGGTCGGCTTTGGGGATATCAGATGCATGGAAGTCGCAAGGTGTCCACCGCCTGTCTGGATAACGTTGGCGTAGATTCGCGCAGGTCTCAGGCACGTCAACTCCCGTGGTCGTCCGGTCCCGAAAATACTTCATTAACTTGAAGCCAGACCCACATCCGATGTCAAGTACACTCCTGAGCTCGTGCCTGTCCGCGATCTCTTTGGCGAACCGATACACCTCATCTTGCCATTCGTCGGAGTTAGTCGCGTCCTTGTAGTACTGCGGCTCGACCCCGTGCTTGTAGCCATCGTGAATGAAATAGTTGGCGCGGGAGCCGATGACGTGCAACTCGGCGTATGCGGGGAAGGAGCCTAGGACTGGCGTCCCGCCCCAGAGGGTCGGTCTGGACTTTGGCAGCAATTTCCGGAAGTCTCTCAAGACCCGATTAATGCTCGTTTCCATAATCGAAAACCACACTATCCGTTGGGCCGAGCGCAACGTGCGCCGCCGCGCTTCACCTGACTCAGCTGGCTTCACACTTCAGCCCGAACTCTTCGAGTAATATCCCTTGTACCCCCCGCCCTGGTAATAGCCTTTGTAATACCCGTAATACCCGTTCGGCGCCAGCTTCGGATCCCAGTCATTCAAAATCGTGCCCAGTACTCTGGTCTTGTCTTCGCCGAACCGTTCGCGGGCGGCGAGGGCGGCTTCTCTAGTGGTGTGATTTGCCCGGGTCACCAGCACCACAGCATCGGCGAGCCGGCCGATCACACGCGAGTCCGGCATCTGGAGCGTGGGAGGCGTATCGATCAACACGGTATCGAACTCGCCCTTGAACCTTTGCAGCAGCTCCTGGAGGTGCGGCGAAAAAAGCAGGCTGGCGGCTGCCGACGTGGATGGCCCACTGGGAACGGCGAACAGGTTGGGCACCGCTGTTTCTCTTACGGCGGCGTCCACTGCGGCCTTGTCCATGGACGCTTCGCGCAGCAGGGTGGTCAGGCCCACCTCATTGTCCAGGCGGAAGATGGTATGGATTCTGGGCCGGCGGAGATCGGCATCGACGAGGAGCACCCGGCGGCCGATCTCAGACAGAGCGATGGCAAGGTTGGTGGCTACGGTGGTTTTGCCTTCACCCGGTCCGGGGCTGGTGATGGCCAGCACGCGCGGCCGGGTCCCGTTTTCACCGGAGAAGAGAATGGATGTGAGGACGGTGCGGAAGGCCTCGGCCGTCATGGAGGGTCGGCGTTGCAGGGTGACGAGTTCCACCCTTTCCCGGGGCACCGTTTTTCCAGTGCCGTTGCTCTCCGCGGTGAGGAGTGTGTTGGTCTTCGGACTGGCCTCGGCTTTCGTTCCCTTCTCGCGCATGTAGCTGTAATAGAGACGATTTCTGGAAGAAGCCCTCGCGCTGGGGATGGCTCCCAACTCGGGCACATTAAGGATGAATGGAGCGTCTCCCGGTTGCTGCAGGGTTCGATTGGCCCGTTCCCGCATCACCACGAAGGCAATGCCGAGGAAACCGCCCACGAGCGCTCCGAGCCCCGCATTCATGGGCAGATCAGGTTTGTAAGGTCTGCCCGGCACCTTCGCGGCATCCACCACCCGGACATTACTCGCTTTCATGGCCGATGCGATGGCCGATTCCTTCACACGCTGCAACATGGCTTCATACAACTGGCGGTTGGAATCGACTTCGCGCTTGAGGATGTTGTACTGGATTTCCTTCTCTGAGTCCTGGGTTACCACCTGGGCCTGGCTGCCGTAGGCCGCGGCCAGCAGCTTTTCGCGACGCTGGGCTTCATCGTATTCATTCTGAATCCGGCTGAGGATGGCGGTGCGCTCGCGCTGCAGGGCGTTTTCGAGAGAAGCGATCTGCGCCTCGATTCTCTTGATTTTGGGGTAGTCGGGTTTATAAGTTGTGGAGAGCTCGGCTTCCTCGCGGCGCAGATCGGTGAGTTTGGTCTGGACGTCGCGGAGGTTGCTGTCGTTCAGGACGTCGGGAAGCGTATCGGGCGTGGCGCTGCGGGTGAGCTCATAACGGGACTGTTTGTCCATGCGGTCCGCCTGCGCCTTGGAAAGCTCTTCCTGCAACTGCTTGAGTTTGTCGTCGGAGACGTTGGTCTTTTCGGAGGTGAACATGAGACCGGTCTGACGAGCGTAGGCCTGGAGCTCATCTTCGGAGCGCTCGAGCTTCAGGCGCATGTCGTCGAGCTGGCGGGAGAGCCAGCCTCCGGTGCGCTGGCTCATTTGCCAGCGGGCTTCCATGTTTTGCTCGATGAACTCGTTGGTGATGGTGTTGGCGAAGGCCGCGGCCACGCGCGGGTCGGTGGAATCCACCAGCAGCTCGATGATGCGGGTTTGCCCGGCAGCCCGCACTTTCATGTTCTTAGGCGCCTGCTTCAGCGCGGTTTCCCAAGTGGGTTTCTGACGGTTCAGCAGGTTCTGGAGAAGGCTGGCGCCTGCGGCTTCGCCGCTGTCTGGATGGCCCGCTCTCAGTTTGGCGACTGTGCGCTCCGACAGGGTTTCGCTTTGCAGGATTTTGATCTGCGTCTGGATGTCGGCCAGGCCGTTGTATTGTGCGGACTCCTCCACAGGGCTGATGCTCTTCATGTTCATGAAATCCTGGTTCAGGTCCTGGATTTCGAGAGAGGTGCGCGCCTGATAGACCGGGGTCTGGGGGAGGGTGACGAGGACTCCCGCCAGCAGACCGACGATGGCGACGGCGATGACGGTACGCTTGCGCCGGCGGAGGATGCGCCAGTATTCGAGGAGTCCGCCCTGGGCTTCTTCCGGAAGCTTGGCGGGGTAGCGGCCGGGGGATTCCACGCCGGGGGGATAGCCCGGCGGCGTTGCTTCCAGCGGCGGGGAACCCGGGGACGCTGGACGGAGGATGAGATCTTTGGGGTCTTGTTCCATTTATGATTGGCGGACGGTTAGGTGGAGCTGAGTTTTGCGAGCATCCCAGGGGTGGATTTCGGGGGACACTTCACGCGGTCTACGGGTTCGGATTGACCTTGGTTCAGTTGAAGTGTCCCCGAAATCCCACTCGCGGATTGACCCTGGTTCAGTTGAAGTGTCCGCGAAATCCGGCCTTGCAGGCTGAAGCCTGCTCCACATGGCAGCAGAATCGGCTCATGGGCGCGAGTAGATGGCTATGCCGGTGCCGATCTGGATGGCAGCTTCTATGGTTCGGAGAGCAGCGTTCTTCGCCATGCTGGTGGGCACGAACAGGATGTCGTTGGCCAGCAGGGGCACGTCGTCGCCCTTGCCTTCCAGGAGTTTCTTCAGGTCCACGGGGATTTCCACGCGGTTGTCGGACGTGCCCACGGCACGCAGGATTTTTGCTCCCGCCGGCGACGAACCGGGCGCGAGGCCTTCGGCCATGGACAGCGCCTGGAGCACCGAGATCTTCTCGCGCTCGCTCAGCACGAAGCCGCCGGA
>CAYVPZ010000365.1:0-5402 GCA_964453955.1 uncultured Solibacteraceae bacterium
CGGAAACCCTGCCAGCCGGCACCGCGCTGACGTCGGTGAGCACCTTGCCGAGCGGGTTGCTGGTCAGCAGCAATCTGGCCGCGGGCACGGCTACGGTGACCGTCAGTGCCGGTGGGCAGACGATCGTTACGTTCCTGAACACCGTCATCCCCGCTTCACCCACGGGCTTTCTTCAGATCTGCAAAGTCGCCGGTAGTGGCGTCACTGCGGGGACGAACTTCACATTCAGCGTTGCGGGAACCACGATCACGGTTCCGGCTGGCTCTGCGCCAGGCGGGTCCTGCAGTCAATCACTGCAGCTTCCAGTCGGCCAGGCGACGGTTACAGAGGTGGCCCAGGCAGGGGTCGCGCTATCGGGCGTCAGCGCTTCGCCTGGTGGACGCCTGGTTGCGTCAAATCTGGCCGGCGGTACGGCGGCCGTAACCATCGTAGCCGGCGACGTTTCGACTCAGAGCATACTCACCTTCACAAATCAGGCAGCCGTGGGCACGCTCACGATTTGCAAGGTTGCGGGCCCTGGTGTGACGGCGGGCACGCAATTCACCTTCACTGTTGGGAGTAACACGGTATTCGTTCCGGCGGGATCCTGCTCGTCAGCCGGGTCGTTTCCGGTGGGCACGCAATTAACTGCCACGGAGACGATTCCGTCCGGCTACCAGGTGACGGCCATCGGCGTGGTGCCAATGAGCCAGATCGTGGGCGCTCCGAATCTCGCAACCGGCAGTGTTACATTTACGATTGGCGTCGGCGGGACAGAAGTCGACTTTACCAATCTGATGGTGGTTGCAACGGGCCAGTTGAAAGTCTGTAAGATCGCTGGAACAGGCGTAGCACCAGGTGGAATCTTCAACTTTGTCGTGGCCGGGTCCAGTGTGACGATCCCGGCAGGATCGTGTGTAACGGCCGCCACGAGCTTTCCCGTCGGCGCATCCATCACAGTTGCGGAGACGCCTTCGGTCGGCACGACAGTGTCCGCTATCAACGTACTTCCGGCGGGCAGGCAAGGTACCGTCAACCTCTCGGGCGGCACGGTAACCGCGACAATTGGCACCGGCGTAACCGAGGTGGACTTCACGAATTCAGCGGGCGGATTTGGCCTGTTGAAGGTGTGTAAGATCGCTGGAACAGGCGTGGCGTCAGGTGCGAACTTCAACTTTGTAATGTCTGGAGCAACTTTTTCGGTTCCGGCGGGATTCTGCGTTAAGCAAGGTTTGCTGCTGGTCGGCACAGTGGTCACGATAAATGAGCTGTTTTCGCCCGGAACCGTGGCCTCGGCGATAAGCGTCCTTCCGGCGAGCCAGCAGGGTGTCGTCGATCTCCCTGGCCAGACGGTGACCGCGACCATCGGCGTGGGCGTGACGGAGGTGTACTTCACGAATGTCGCTGTCGCGCCCTAGAGCTTCCGGAAGCCAGGCATCTCCGGATCGCGCAGGGTTCATGGTGCCCGATGGGAATGATTGTGCGCTAGAATATATGATCGTTTGGAGGACAAAATGAGATCCCGATTATTCTGGAGCGCGATGGCGTTTGTTTGCCTCTGTAGCTCGGCCGATGCGGCTACTATCGGCGGTTATCTTGAGATCTGTAAAGACTCTACTCCACTCGGCGCCCTCAGCGGTGCTTTCGACTTCACAATCGCCGGCCAAAGCGGGACGTTCGCGGTGCCCGTTGGCGCCTGCACGACAGACTTGCAGTTGCCGGATGGACTTGCCACCATCACTGAAGTTCCCGAGGTTGGTTCGATGGTTTTCAGCGTCGACACTTTCCCGGAGGACCGGCTCATTAGCTTCGACTCGATCACGGACAGCGCCGTGGTTCAGATTGTGCCCGGCGATATATCGACGGAGACGGTAATCACCTTCACCAACACGCCCAGCCAAGCGTCTATCCCCGAGCCGGGGACGGGGTGGCTCTTTGGCATAGGCCTGGCCTTCTGGGCTCTCCGCAGGAATCTGACATTCAGGAAGCCTTGAAGGTCACTGAATCCAGTGGTGACATTGGATTTCAGCAACGCGCACCTCGGCGTGTCACGCTCCCGAAACATCTTCTGGATCGTCGGGGACGCCGCCACGATCAGCGTCGGGAGCTCCGGGCCTATCGACTGGGACGGAAACATCCTGGCCGGAACAAGCTTCACCATGTCCGCCGGGGCGGGGGAAGTGGCGTGCTGGCGGGCACCATCAACGGCTGTGTATTCTCGTTGACCGCGAATACGCTGGCCGGCGAAACGGATGTAAACGGTTGCAGCAGCGCCGCCAGCTGCGGTGTCCCCGAGCCGGGATCCTCGGGACTGGTGAGCCTGGGTTGCCTGCTGGGCGTCCTGGCATGGCGAAAACTCCAGGCACGTTTCTAAATCGTTGCTATCCCGGAACTGCGCTACCGAATCATACCCGCCGGATGGCGTGATAGAGAACCAGTACGACCACCGAGCCGATAACCGCCACGAGAAGACTGTAAAGGTTGAGCCCGGTTACGCCGTGTGCGCCAAACACCTGGAACAACCAGCCACCGGCAAACGCGCCTACAACCCCCAGCAGGATGTCGAGCAGGAGGCCCTCACCCCTCTTGTTGACAATCTTGCTACCGATGAACCCTGCGATCAGACCAAGAATCAGCCAGGCCAGAAATGACATACTTTGTCCCCCTTGTTTCGTCTAGTCAACGTAGCGAAGAGAGGACCCATCGTCAACGCCGATTGCCGGCCGGAGCAAGCGGGCAAGTAAGATGCGATGCGTCCCTTCCAAGCTGGAACATCTTATCACCACTCTTCGCGGTTTGGCAATGAATTTGAGCGCCGCCTGCCGGACTTCGCGGCGGGAATCGAGGTCAGGACCGCTTGCGATTTAACCGTCGCACGGTACGGGCTCAACCTGGAGCGCTTGCCCTTCATCGAGAAGGGCGGGCACTACTCGGGGCGCCCCCGCACACTCCCGTTCGAGTTCGTCGGCAACCTCGCGGGCATAGACCACAAAATGGTGCGCCGACAACATCACCATGAATGCAAGCCACAGCTTCGCCGGCTGGCGCGACCAGGTCCAGACCACGCGGCCGAGGAATCGCCAGTAGGGGAGCCGGTAATTCGAACGGATGCCCTGCGTCCACATGGACGCGAACAACACGCGCAGGGTGTAGCCCAGCGGCGAATCGGGCGGGCGTTGCGTGGCGCGGGGATGCCATGCCTCTAGCGAGCGGGACGCGCGCGCGAAGAACGCATCCGGGGCATACAACGCCGCCAGCAAACCGCTCAATCCGTGCAGCAGCACCGGCAGAGGCATGATGGTACGGAAATCGGGGGCACTGAAATTAGAGGTCGCCTGGCTGGTTTCAATCAGACGCCCCTCCCGCTTCATGCGCTCGAACAGGGGTGTCGTGGGGGGCGCCTGCAGGAGGCCCGCCATCGCCCAGGCGATGGCCGTACGCTCGATGAACTCGCGCTGGCGCTCGAAGATGGTCTCGTCGTCCGAATCGAAACCGACGATGAAGCCGCCCAATACCCAGAGCCCGGCGGCCTGGATGGCATGGACCTGCTCGACGTTGTCGCGGCGCAGGTTCTGGAATTTTTTCGAACCTTTGAGCGCTTCCGCCGACGGCGTCTCGATGCCGATGAAGACGTACATGAAGTTCGCCTCCACCATGGCGGCCAGCAGTTCCGGACGGTCCGCCAGATCGATGGAGGCCTCGGTGGATAGCGCGAAGGGAAAGCCGTGTCGCTCCTGCCACGGCTTCAACTCCAGCGTCAGCTCCATGGCGCGTTTGCTATTGCCGATAAAGTTGTCGTCGACGACGAACACTTCGTTGCGCCATCCCAGCAGGCGCAACGCGTCGAGTTCGGCGATCAATTGCGCCGGCGGCTTCGACCTTGGCTTGCGGCCGTAAATGGTGATGATGTCGCAAAACTCGCACTGGAAAGGACACCCGCGCGAGAACTGCACCGGCATCTGCGCGTACTTGTTTAACTGGAGCAGATCGAAACGGGGCAAAGGGCTGCGCGACATGTCGGGCTTCTCGGAGACGCGGTACAGACTCCTCGCGGTGCCCTTCTCCAGCGCGGCGGCGATCTCGCCGAAAACCTCCTCCGCTTCTCCAACCATCACGTGATCCGCATGCTCGAGAAGAACCTCCGGCTGGCTGCTGGCCCACGGTCCGCCGACGAACGTTCGACGTCCGAGAGAGCGAGCGCGGGCGAGGGTGGCGACGGTGTCCGCGCGCTGGGCGTGCATGGCGCTGACCATCACCAGGTCGGCCCACAGCAGGTCCTCGTCGCGCAATTCCTCGAACGCGTGATCGATCAGGCGGATGGTCCACGCGGGAGGACAGAGTGCGGCGACGGTGATCAGGCCCAATGGCGGCGCGATCGCCGACTCGGGGAGCATCTTGAGCACGCCCTCGAATCCCCAGAACGACGGTGGGAAGCGAGGCCAGACCATCAGGACTTTCACGTCGGGACCTAATGCGGGAAACGAGCCTGGCTCGTCGCCGCTAAGCAGGATGGGGAAGGAATGGTGGCCGTTTACGGCAGGCGAAGACATGCTGGTCTCCTCTCAGCGCAAGCGGCTGCGACCAGGCTTCCGGTTGGAACGGAGAGTGCAAAAAAGACCCGAAACCTCAAGGTCGCCGTAAAGGCACCGTTCTTGTTTTGCATAGGATGTAGCGCCAGTATAGTCCGATTCGACTGAGCGGACAGAGCGGGCTCTCCGAAATTACATAACTGTGACAGTGGCCCGTTGACTTATTGCTCACTGTGCGCCCCGCCAGCCGGAAACCGTGCGCTCGCGGCGGAATTCCCGGCTGGCTGCGTTTCGCTCAGACTTCGGCGGGTTCTTCTCCGAGATGCTGGTTCAGCTCGGCATGCAACTCGTCAACGACGTGATCCGCGGTAACCGGATCGCGCAGGTCTCGCGCCAGCCGCTGCAGGGCCACGCCAATGACGTCGCGGTGATGGAGCTTGGCGCCGAACTGGCGATCCGAAAGATCGAGCCAGAGCTGGTGGACGAGGTCGACGTCCTCGGGCCAGAGCCGCGGCGGGTGCGGTCCAAGATTAAAGAAGATGGATTTCTGCCGCCCGAGCACAACCTCCAGCGACAATGAGGGCCGCGGGGCCGGCAGGCTTTCCCAGGCTTCGCCGACGATCTTGCCGAGAATGGCCGCGTCGAATTTCGGCGATAGTCCCGCCACCACGCGCGCCGAACGCAGCTTCTGGGCGGTCTGCACCACGGCGTGCCAGGCGTCCGCTCCGGGCACGGCCAGCAGCTCCACGTGCTTGCCCGCCTTTTCGGCGACGGTCACCACCTGGCTGAACAGGAATCGCTCGTCCGCTCCGAACACCTGATCGGCGCCCAGACTGATGGCCTGAGAACCGCGCGGGCTCACGTGCACGGTGACCACCACGATGTCGATCTTGC
>CAYVPZ010000366.1:0-5398 GCA_964453955.1 uncultured Solibacteraceae bacterium
CTGCTGGGGTTTATCGCCCTCGGCGGCGAAGTGGTGGAGAAATTGTGGAACTGGCTGCTGCCGCCGCTGTTCGGCTGGCGCCAGATTACCTTCTGGCAGGCCATTGGATTGCTGGCGCTGTGCCGGATCCTCTTCGGGGGATGGGGATGCCACGGTTCCCCTCGCTCCGGTTTTCGCCGCCGGATGGCCGACCGCCAGGAGCAGATGACCCCGGAGGAGCGGGAACGGTTCCGGCAAGGCATGCGCGCACGGTGCGGCTTCGGCCCGCCCACCAGCGAGAGCGCGGGGCAATGAAGCCGCGCCTTTGAACCCAGTGGGCGCCTCGATTCGTTATTATCGAAGTTTAATGGCCCGCAGTGTGACCGGGAGCGATCCGGACACGTCCACGGGTTCGGAGCCCGTTTTTGATGATGAATCGAGCTGTTCTACGGTGCGCCGCCACATTGGCGGGTCTGAGCTTGCCGGTCCTAGCACAGGTTTCGCCGGGGTACCCGGTCGCCCGCGGCGATCGACCGCAGCCGTACTACCAACAGCAACAGCCCCCGGATGGCCAACGTTTGTCCAGTCAGGAACTGAGCAACCTGGTGGCCCCCGTCGCCCTCTATCCCGATTTGCTGCTGAGCGAGGTGCTCGCGGCCAGCACGTATCCTGCGGAGATCACGCAGGCTCAGCAATGGCTGCAGCGCTATCCGGGACTGCGCGGCCAACAGTTGGTGGAAGCTGCCCGGCAGCAGAACTGGGACCCTAGCGTGCAGGCCCTGGTGGTGTTCCCGGACGTGGTCAACATGCTCGCTCGCGATATCCAATGGACCACCGGCCTGGGCAACGCCTTCCTCTCGCAGCAGGCCGACGTAATGGACGCCATCCAGCAGCTTCGCGCTTCCGCCCGGGACAATGGCCGTTTGACGAACACGCCACAGCAGCGCGTCACCTATGAACAGCAGAACGGCCAGAACGCGATCGTGATTCAGCCGGCCGATCCGCAGGTGGTCTATCCGCCCGTTTACAATCCTATGTACGTTTGGGGCCCGCCCATGTACGGCGCCTATCCGCCTGTCGGCTATCCGCCGGACGGATATGGCATTACCTACGCCGCGGGCACGTTCATTGGCGCTCTCTTTTCCGGACTACTCAGCTTTGGCGGTTGGGGGTGGGGCCTCAGTTGGCTGAGCCACGGCCTCTTCCTGAACAGCCTGTTTTTCAGCCACTTCGGATTCTTTGGCTACGGCGGCAACAGTTTCCAGGGCGGCTACGGCGGCCCTGCCCGCGTCGCCTGGGTGCACAATCCCAGCCACCGGCTGGGCGTTCCGTACGGCAATCGCTGGAGCGGATTCAGCTCCCAAAACTACCGCGCCAACGACTTCGGCCGCTCCTACAACCCAGGGCGCTCCGCCTACGCTGGTTCCAGCTATCAGGGCAGCAGCCGGCAGATGGACGCCTGGCGCGGTCTGGCTGCCAGCGCTTCGCGTACTCCACGCCCTCCTGGGGAGCGTCGCCTAACCGTGCCACGGTGTCGTCGCCAGGCCGCTACAGCAGTGGTTACCCGAGCGCATCTAACCATTACTCCGCGCCGCGCCCTTCCGGCGGAAGGTTCTCATCGCCCCATTACTCTGCCCCCAAATCGTCCGGCCACTTCCGCGGTGGCGGACACGCCAGCGCTCGCAGCCACTCCAAGGGCGGCGGACACTCGCACAGCGGTTCTCACAAGAGGTAGCTTCAGCCTTTGATGGCCTGCGCCTCTGCATCCCACGCGGCTACGCCGCGATGGAAGAATGAGTGATTCGCCATGTGGCATGCGATGGCCGTATTGTTGCCGAAAATCTCATCTTCCGCCACATGCTCGCGCGTCTCCACGGCGTGGAAGAAATTGGCGATATGATCCGTGGTGTCGTCGTAACCAGGCGGCGCGGAGTAGCTTTCCACTTCGCCGAGGCTGGCGGGCGGCGCGGGATGCGCGGCGTGCCACTCGTCCAGATACTGCTGCTTCATGGCCGCGGTCCAGCCGTTCAGTGAGTAGCCCTCCGGATGCGGTGCGGTGTCCTGCGGGGTCACCGTCAGCGTATTCCCGTTGATCGTCATGGTGGCTTCTTTTCCGTAGAAGACGATGGGCTCGCCCGCCGCGTTGTTCTGGTTGCAGTGCAGGGTCACGGTTACGCCCGGATAGTCGTAGAGTGTGGCCAGCAGATCGGGAAAGTCGCGGCCGTCGTTGAAGTGGGTGAGGCTTCCGCTGGAGTAAGCGCGGCCGGGAACCGCATTGATGCCGCTCACGCACTGTATACCCGAGAGCAGGTGGACGAACAGGTCGCCGGCCAGGCCCTCGCCGTAGTCGGAGAAACAGCGCCAGCGGAAAAAGCGCACCGGATCAAACTCCCGCGCCGGCGCATCGCGCAGAAACGCCGGCCAGTCGATGCTCTGCGCGCTGGCGTCGGGCGGAATGGGGTAGACCCACGCGCCCGAAGGCGAGTTGCGATCACAGTGGGCCTGGATGTAATGGACCTCGCCCAGCCGCCCGGAGGCATAGATCTGGGCCGCCTTCCGGTACACGATGTTGCTGACGCGCTGGCTGCCGCACTGAAACACGCGCTTGCCCGCCTGCACCGCCTTCACCATTTCCAGTCCGTCGGCCACGGTGTGCGACATGGGCTTTTCGCAATAGACGTCCTTGCCCGCGGCCACGGCATCCAGAACCACGCGGCGATGCTGGTGGTCGGGTACGGCCACAATCACAGCGTCGACATCCCGCCGATCGAGAAGCGGGCGATAATCGCGCGTGGTGGGGACATCCGCCCCATAAGCTTCTTTTCCCGCCTGCTGGTGCATGTCGTACAGGTCGGCGGTGCCCACCAGCACCCCCGTCGGCACCTGCCGCGCTGACCGCAGCAGGTCGCAGCCGCGAATTCCGGTACCGATGGAAACAAAGCGGATCTTGCGGCTCGCCGCGCCGCCCGAAAGTGCTTGCGACGCAAGCGCCGGCGGCTCCAGTAACATGGATTGAATGGCCGCGCCCGCGGCTACGGCGCCCGCGCCGGTGCGCACCAGGTCCCTGCGTGTCATGGATTGCATGGTTGTTGACATTTTCTCTCGCCGGTCGGGGTCGTGTCCAATGGCAAAGGGACCGAGCCTGGCCGAACACTACACGCCGGTGCGCTCGCGCAACTCCATCCACGCGGCGCGTAGTTCCTGATTGTCCTCGGTCTGAAACCGCAGGAAGAACGGGCGCTGATTCCAGTCGAATGGTTCCTCCGCCTTGCCGCACAGGTACATCAGCAGCGCGGCGGCGTTCACGCGCGTGGTGGGATCGGCGAGCCGGGCGCAATCCAGCAGCGCGCGCTTGACTCGAGGAGTGGGGCGACTCTGGGCCAGGTCGAGAGCGCCGCGTTCGACGGCGCGTACGATGTCGTTTTCCAATTCGGCCCCGCCTTGTTCCGGCCCGGCCGCGGCCATTATCTCCAGCGCATGATTGCGCACTTCCGGGTTGCCGTGCTTTGTCGCCACTTTTATGGCCGTCATCGCGCCCGGCGTACCCAGAGCGGCCAGCGCCTCCACGTCGCGCCAATCGGCGTTTTTGGCGAGGTGCGTTATGAGCACGGTTTCCGCCGAGCCGCGTTCTTCGGGCGACAGGGCGGCAAGCGCCTCCAGATCGTAACCATCCCCGTCATGCCACTGCATGTAGCCGATGACCATGCTGTCCAGGAAGCGCTGGAATTCAGGTGTGGGCATAGTGTCACTTGCCGCGTTTGGCTTCGCGCGCCAGCCAGTCATCCAATTGGGCCGCGCAGGTGAACTTGATTTTCGGGTCGTGAGGCTCATCGAGGGCGCTGCGAAAAGCGCGGATCGCGGGAGCATAGTCCACGCCGAACGAGCGGAATTTGTCGGCCACGCTCAGCACCAGCCGGCCTTCGAAATCGAAGGAATCGGAGTATAAGGCGCCGGGCGTCCGGATGCTTGCGCGCGTCGCTTCCGCCTGCAGGAGGAAGGCATCGCGCGCCGGTTCGGCCAGCGCCTTGCCGTCGGGAGGGTCGGCGTCGTCGAGGAAAATCAGCACCGACAAATACCAGGGGCTGCGCAGCCCGGTGGCCAGTTGCTCTTCCAGGTCCGGAACGGCGCGGATCTTTTCGAGCGCCAGTTCGCGAGTTTTGGCATCGTTATAGCGGTTGGTGTAGCCCAGCACGAAGCTCAATTGCGTGTTGGCGTCGTATGCTCGCAATTCTTCCATTTGACGCTGATTTCGTTCGGACTCCTGGGAAACGATAGCGTCCACTCGCGCCGCTTGCCTCTGCTGGCTGGAAATGAACCATTGCGCCAGCATACCGAACGACGCCAGCAACGACAAGCCGCCCGCCAGCGCCACGGTCGCTCGGAGAGCCAACCGCGGCACACCGGCGCCGAGCGCCGGGTTGATGGTGAGGAGGGAGAAGATCACGATCACCAGCGGGAAAATCCACATCGCCCACGCGAATGGGACCAGCGGGCGCACGGCCCACGGAATCTGGTCCGCTGTTTCGTGGCGCAGCAAACCGCTCAGCGTGGTCACCACCGCCATTGCCAGGCAGGTCACCACCACCAGCGCATATTGCGAACCCCTCGCCATCGACAGCCAGTCGAGTCCGCCATTGGCGGCGCTCACGCACAGCGCCACCGCCAGACAGAACCACAACAAGAGGAACAGCAATATCAGGCCCCACGCCTCGCTTTGCCCGCCGTCGTGGCTTCGGGGTGCTGAGATCAAAAAAGGCAGGGGAACAGCGTAGAGCAACACAGCCAGACCAACAGAGAGGTTGCCTATCGTTCGCAAGATCATTTGGCGAGGATCGCCTTGAGATCCATGCGCCGATTGTCCAACCTCCCGAAGACGAGTCTCTGTTCGTCGTCAGAATAGTCTTCAGGGAGCCAGCTCTATTCGTTGTCGCCAATGCTCTTGTCTCGAACCTCCACCTTCACGTACTCACGCCCCAAGCTCGTGACTGCATGCCGTGATTGTACCGCCCAGACGTTAGCGCCCAGATACAGTACCAACTTCCCAGCAGCGCGCCGGGACCCCGCGTTCCCGGGCAGAGCAAGCCGAAGTGGTCGTCTACGGAGAAGGTCGCCCTGCCCGTTCGCTGGCATTCCCACAACCGGGCGAAGATTCAGAGTTTCCGATTCCACTACCTGCGCCGCGCCTTTTGCTCGTGGCTTGCCCTCCGTGGCGTCTCTATCACTGCCATCCAGGAACTCGCCGGGCATGCGTCCATCAGGATGACGCTCCGCCACGCCCACCTCAGTCCACACTAACTCGCCGACGAGGTCGGGACCTTGACCATCCGGAGTTACGCTGGTTGTTCAGCAGCTACCGGGAACCTCTAGCCACGCGGGACAGCGTCAAATGCCGCCGCCTGATCGAGTCTGCCTGGTACCA
>CAYVPZ010000367.1:0-5392 GCA_964453955.1 uncultured Solibacteraceae bacterium
TGATGGACGAGCCGTTTTCCGGCCTCGACCTGCTGATGCTGGAGAAGACCTGCGAGCTGATCACCAAGGTTGCCGACATGGACGACCTGAACACCATCATCGTGGTCACCCATGACGTCACCGCCGCATGCTCGGTGGCCGACCATCTGTGGCTAATGGGCCGCGATTCCGACAGTAATGGCAACAAGCTTCCCGGCTCGCGCATCGTGAAGGAGTACAACCTGATCGAACGCGATCTGTGCTGGCAGCCGGATATTATCACCAGGCCGCAATTTACCGACTTCGTTCGCGAAGTGAAAGAGGAATTTCGGAGACTGTAAATGGATAAGAAGAGCGAAATCGACCTTTTGGTTTGTAAATGCAAGTCCTGCACTCACTGGGAAATAGGAAGGGACGTCATCATTTGCAAGACCTGTGGTTTGACGCTGCCCGCGAAGATCACGGTGGACGACCACCACATGCTGCACTGGCAGAAGCACGAGCGCTAAAACCGCGTTGCGGGGACGACGAGGACACGCGGCGACCGGCCGCGTTTTGACGGGCCGGCCCCGTCGCCACGCTATGCTGGAAACAATGCCCGACCGGCTGACCGCGCGCACGAAAGCGGGCGGGTGCGCTTCCAAGCTCAGTCCGAAGATCGTGGACCAGGTGCTGGCGCGCATTCCCCGCCAGATCAACGAGAACGTGCTGGTGGGATTCGACACCGCCGACGACGCCGGCGTCTATCGCCTCACCCCCGATTGCGCGCTGGTGCAGACCGTCGACTTTTTCACGCCTATCGTGGACGACCCTTGGACGTTCGGCGCCATTGCCGCAGCGAACGCCCTCAGCGACATCTACGCCATGGGCGCCAAACCGCTCAGCTCGCTCACCATATTGTGCTGGCCGGCGCAGGGGGCGATCGACGAACTGGAGGCCATTCTGCAGGGCGGGGCCGCGGTGATGAAGGAGGCCGACTGCGTGATTCTGGGCGGGCACAGTGTCAACGACGAAGAGGTGAAGTTCGGCTACGCGGTGACCGGAACCATCTCACCGAACCGCATCCTGACCAACGCGGGGGCGCGGCCCGGCGACGCGCTGCTGTTCACCAAACGCATCGGGACCGGAGTGATCACCACCGCTCTCAAGCGCGGCATAGCCCGCGACGAGCACGTCGCGGCCGCCGTGGAACAGATGCGCACGCTGAATGACGCCGCCTGTGAGGCCATGCTGCGCTTCGATACCCACGGCTGCACCGACGTGACCGGTTTCGGACTGCTGGGGCACGCCCGCGAGATGGCGCTGGCCAGCGGGGTCACGCTGGAAATCGAACACGCCGCCATTCCGCTGCTGGCCGGCGCCGCCGATTACGCGCGAGCGGGAGCCATTTCCGGCGGCCTGTTCAACAATCGCGACTTCGTCGCCTCCTGCGTGGAAGGCGATGTTTCCGACGATCTGCTGTTCGATCCGCAGACTTCGGGCGGGTTGCTGGTGGCCATCGCCGAAAGCGACGCCGGCGCCTTCGCGCGGGCCTGTCCGTCGGCGGTGCGCATCGGCCGCGTGCTGGCCAGGGGAGTAAAGCCGCTGCGCCTGATATGAACGCGAACCCGCTCATCGTCGCGCTCGATTTCGAGTCGGCCGCCCATGCGCGCGCGCTGGTGGAAGAACTGGGCGACGCCGTGAACTTCTACAAGGTCGGCATGGAGCTCTACGCGGCCGAAGGCATGCCGTTCGTGCAGGAGCTGACCGGCGGCGGCAAAGAGGTCTTCCTCGATCTGAAGCTGTACGACATCAGCGAAACGGTGAAGCGCGCGGTGGCCCGCGTGGCCGACAGCGGGGCGCGCTTTCTCACAGTGCACGGCAGCAGCCCGATCATGAAGGCGGCGGTGGCGGGCCGCGCCGGGGCGCCTCTCGAACTGCTGGCGGTCACCGTGCTCACCAGCTTCGACCAGCAGGACCTGGCCGACCTTGGCTACCCCTGCGAGGTGGGCGATCTGGTGGACCTGCGGGTGCGCAAGGCGGTGGCGGCGGGGTTCGACGGCATGGTCTGCTCGCCGCTGGACGCCGCGCGCGTGCGCGCCATCGCCGGCCCGGACAAGGTGCTGGTGACGCCGGGTGTGCGGTCGAGATCGGCGGAGGCAGGCGATCAGAAACGGGTGGCCACCCCCGCCGAGGCGATTCGCGCCGGCGCCAGCTACCTGGTCATCGGCCGCCAGGTGACGCGGGCCGCGAGCCCGCTCGAAGAAGTGCGCCGTATCCTCGCCGAGATTCGTCCGTAAACAAAACTCGGTGGCCCGGCGGCGGCGAGATTCCTTTCAGCCGGAAATGAAGAAATATAGCCCGAAGCGGTCCAGGAACTATGCAACAATTCCGCCTTTCGTCCGACCTGATAGGTGAGGCCGGACGAACACGCACTGGGCGAACCAAGTGCGCTGTGCCGGCGCAGAAGGTGTACGCATATGAGGAGCGCAGTCGGACTTCTCGCCTCGCTGATGCTGGCCACCGGCTTGTCGGCCCAGTGGGCCCAGCCGGGCCAGCCTCGGGAACAACAACAAGGCCGCCGAACAATGGGGGGACAGGCCGATATCGAGGGTCGTGTCAACGCTCATGGCGGCGACACCGGGTCCCTGCAAGTCCTCCTGGTCGACGGGTCCGGCGGCGAGCCCGCTGTCGCGCAGGTTTCGGTTAACGGCTCATTCTCTTTCTCGGGCGTACCGTACGGGCAGTATGAGCTGCGGCTGGTGGACGGCGGCCGGACGGTTTCCGAACAGCACATTTCGGTGGACGAGATCGTGGAACGGGTGGATCTGAGCCTGCCCCGGGATCGCCGCGCGGACAAAGGCGACGGCACCGTGTCCCTGGCCGAGTTGCAGCACAGAATCCCGGCGCAGGCGTTGAAAGAAGCGCAGAAGGGCGAGACGGCGCTGGGAAAGGGAAAGACGGAGGAGGCAATCGGCCATTTCGAGCGCGCGCTGGAGGTGGATCCCGATTTCGCCGCGGTTCGGGAAGGGATGGCCAACCTCTATCTGCAGCGGCATGACGACGCGCGGGCCGTCCCACACCTCGAAAGGCTGGTAAAGCAGAGGACCTCCTCCGTGTGGGCGTGGACCAACCTGGGCGCCGCGCGCTTCCGGCTGGGGAGCCCGGCGGAAGCGGAGGCGGCGGCCCGCAGGGCGCTGGCGCTGGATGCGAACCAGAAAATCAACCGCTACGTTCTGGGCATTTCGCTTGCCTCTCAGGGCCGGAACCCGGACGAAGCGCTGGCCAGTTTGCGCGCAACCTCCGACCAGTTCCCGCGCGGGCATCTGGTGGCGGCGCGGATTCTGGCGGGCAGGGGCGATATCGCCGGCGCGCGCGACGAACTGGAGAGCTATCTCGGTTCCAACTCGCCGGAAGACATGCGCGAGGTGAAGGCATGGCTGGCCCGTCATCCTGCACCAGAAGCTACGGCCAGCGCGGTGGCGCCGGGCGTGAGATGAAACCGGCCGGTTGCCTGGCCCGCGCTATACTGGGGACCGGAGCCGCCTTGAACATCCGTAACTTCCTGCGCCTGAGCCTGCATACCCAGTTGCTGCCCGTCCTCGAGAGCGGCGAGGAAACCCTTGTCGGCGGTCAGGCGGTGATGGAAGGGGTCATGATGCGGGCCCCGCACAGCTACGCGGTGGCGGTGCGCAAGCCCAACGGCCAGATCGCGATTGAGGAGAGCGCCATCCCGCGGGTTTCGGAGAAGTACCCGATCTTCCGCTTCCCCCTGCTGCGCGGGATCGGCACGCTGGGACAGGCCATGTGGCTGGGATTGCGCGCCCTGCGCTTTTCCGCCGGCGCGGCGCTGGACGATGGCACTACGGAACAACAAGGGCCGCGGCAGATTCCCGGCTGGATGCTCGCCGCCAACCTGATCGTCTCGCTGCTGTTCTTCCTTTTCATGTACAAATTCGTCCCGTTGTTTCTGGCCACCGAAGTGGGCCGCCATGTCGCCAGCCTGAACAGCCGCCTGGCCATCAACATGGTGGACGGCGTTCTGCGCATCGTGATTTTCCTCGGCTTCCTCAGCCTGATGGCCTCGATGAAGGACATCCGCAGGATCTTCGAATACCACGGCGCCGAACACAAAGTGGTGTTTAATTTCGAATCGGGAGAGGCGGTGAACGTCGCCAACGCGCAGAAGTTCGTGACCTGGCATCCGCGCTGCGGCACCAGTTTCCTGCTGGTGGTGATGGTGCTGTCCATGCTGTTCTACGCGCTGCTGCCGTTCGACGGCTTCACGGCGAAGCTGGTGAGCCGCATCGCCCTGCTTCCGCTCATCGTGGGCGTGAGTTACGAGCTGATTCGCTTCGCGGCGAAGCGGCGGCGGGGGCTGCTGTACACGCTCACCGCGCCGGGCCTGTGGCTGCAAAGGATCACCACCAAGCCACCCTCCGACGAGCAAACCGCAGTGGCCATCGACGCTCTGAATGGCGCCATGGCGCTGGAGAAGGCACAGGGCGGCGAGCTGGTGATCGCCTGAGCGATCGGCCATGGAATACCGGAAAAAACTGGACGACCTCGAAGCCCGGTTCGAAGATCTCGAACGCCAGATGGCCGACCCGGCGGTGATCGCCGACTCCGAGACTTACCGCAAAGTGGCAAAAGCGCGGAGCGAAATCGAGCCGCTGGTATCCAAATTCCGCGAATACAAGCAGACGCTGCACAATCTCGAGGACGCCCGCCCCATGCTCAACGAGGGGGACCCGGAGCTGCAGGCCATGGCGCGCGACGAAGTGGCCAGGCTGGAACCGGAACTGGCGCGCATCGAGAACGAGTTGAAGGTCCTGCTGCTGCCGAAAGACCCCAACGACGAGAAGAACGTGGTGCTGGAGATCCGCGCCGGCACCGGCGGCGATGAAGCCACCCTGTTCGCCGCCGAGATGTTCCGCTTGTACAGCCGCTATGCCGAGGACCAGCGCTGGCGCGTGGAAGTGACCTCGGCGAGCGAATCGTCGGTGGGCGGGCTGAAGGAAGTGATCGCGCTCATCAACGGCGACAAGGTGTACAGCCGCCTCAAGTACGAGAGCGGCGTGCATCGAGTGCAGCGCGTGCCCGAGACCGAGCAGCAGGGCCGTGTACACACGTCGGCGATTACCGTGGCGGTGCTGCCCGAGGCGGACGAGATCGATCTGAAGATCGACGCGAAGGATATTCGGATCGACACCTTCTGCTCTTCCGGTCCCGGCGGGCAGTCGGTGAATACGACGTATTCGGCGGTGCGCATGACGCACCTTCCCACCGGGCTGGTGGTCTCCTGCCAGGACGAAAAATCGCAGATCAAAAACCGCGCCAAGGCCGAGCGCGTGCTGCGCTCGCGGCTCTATGAAATGGAGCTCGACAAGCAGCAGGCCGCGTTGGGCGCGGAGCGCCGCAGCATGGTCGGATC
>CAYVPZ010000368.1:0-5380 GCA_964453955.1 uncultured Solibacteraceae bacterium
CATTCTGAAAATTCCCATTTGAACTCACCCCAACTCGTCCGGCAACCGGCACGACACCGCGGTCATCTTCAATCTGTTCGCCTTCCTGCCGGAAATGTGGGGCGGGCGCAATCCCTATCTCGACCCGCGCTCCGTCCAGGCGCAGAAGGAATTCGTGGCCCAGCTCGCCGGGCGTTGCCGCGGCGCGGACGATCTCACCTGGGACCTCATCAACGAGCCGTCGTTCTGCTCGCCCGCGCACGTGTTCAGTTGCCGCCCCAATTACGACGATTACGAACGCGCTGCCTGGCGCGCGTGGCTGAAGGCCCGCTACCCGGACGAGACGAAACTGCGCGAGCTATGGGGAATCACCACGACGGATTCGATCGACCTGCCCGCGCTGGAGGATTTCTCCGATCAGAACATCTTCGACAAAACACGTCCGCTGCCCGTGCTCGACTATCATCTGTTCGCCCAGGACATGTTCAACCGGTGGGTGCGCGAAATCTCTTCGGCGATTCGCGGCACCGGCAACCAGCACCAGCTCATCACGGTGGGCCAGGACGAAGGCGGATTGTCCAATCAGCCCGCTCCGCTGTTCCACGATCAGGTGGTGGATTTCACGTGCGTCCACAACTGGTGGTTGAATGACGACCTGCTGTGGGATAGCATCCTCACCAAATCGCCGTCGAAGCCCAATCTGGTGGAAGAGTCGGGCATCATGTTCTACGAGACCATGCGCCGGACTCCCGGGCGCACCGAGGAGGAGGCGCGCAACCTGCTGGAGCGCAAGATGGCCTTCGCCATGGGCGCCAATGGCGCCGGGTTCATCCAGTGGCTGTGGAACACCAACGTTTATATCGCCGACGACAACGAGGCCAGCATCGGCTTTTTCCGCGCCGATGGCACCGCCAAACCCGAGCTCGAGCCGTTCCTGGCCATGGCCGAGTTCTGGCGCGAACACGGCGCCCTGCTGGTGGACAAGGAACTGGAAGACGTCGTCATGGTGGTCCCGCAATCGCACTTGTTTTCCGTGCGCGATCTCGCGTCGATGGCGACGAAGCGCGCGGTTCGGGTGATGCACTATGAGTGCCTGACTCCCATGCGCGCCGCCGGCGAGTACGCGCTCGCGCGCGAGTTTACGCCCGCCCGGCTGATTCTGCTTCCGTGCGCTCAGGTGCTCACCGGCGCGGCCTGGAACGTGCTGCTGGCCGCCGTTCGCAACGGCGCGACGCTGCTGGCCACCGGCGTGATCGACCGCGACGAGCACTGGATGCCGGTCGCGCGCTCCCGCGAACTGGGGCTGCGCGCCACCGTGGCGCCCGTGGCTCAGGAGGAAGCTCTGCGGATGGATGGCGTGGACCTGCGCGCCGGCTTCCACGGGGACAGTTTCCAGCGCGTGGAGAAAGCGGTGGTGGAGGGCGAGGAAATTGCCGAGGTGCGAACCGTCCCGCTGGGCGCGGGGAAGGTGATCTGGTGCGGGCTGCCGCTCGAGACCGCCGCGGAGAGCGCTCCCGTCGCCGCGCTGTACCGCTACGCGCTGAAGCAGGCTGGGGTGCGGCCCATGTTTTGGGTGGAGCGAGCGAACCCCGTGGTGCTCATACGGCCCAGCGTCTTCGCCCGCTCGATGCTCTTTACGATAATTTCCGAATCCGGCCAGCACCAGGAGATCGCACTGACCCACGTGGAAAACGGCGCGCGAATCAGCGTGTCGCTTCCTCCCCAGCGGGCCGCGCACATCCTGTTGGACCGCGCGAGCGGGAGCGTCATCGGACAACTGCTTCCGCAATGATTTCTACGATGGCAGAAACTGCGCCAGCGGCGAGAAGAAGGAAACGATGAAAGCGCGGGCCACGCGGACGGAATCCTCATCACTTCTGATCACCGGGACCACCACGCGGACCAGCGCCGTGTCCGTCCGGTTGTAGCGCAGAGCGTCCGCCACCACGTAGATCTTCGCGGCGTACTCGCTGGCCACCACCCGGCCGTGCGATTGATACCAGTACATCACCACGTCTCTCTCCGGCCCCTTCGCCACGATGTACTGGTTCACCCGAATCGGCTCCGCGCGTCCGGGAACCGCGATCCCCACAATGGACGACTCCGCCGGAACCCACCCGCCGCCAGGCAGGCAGTTCTTCGGCGAGTGCGGCGTCTGGCCGGTGCGCTGCGTCCGGAAGAACGCCACGTACAAGTTCGCCGGCTCGGTCGAGGACGGTGAGACATAGTCGCGCGTCAGGTAATCGTCCGCCTTGAGTATGTTCAGGGTTTCCTGATCAAGGACTCCCTCCTGGATCATGCGCCAGCCGCCAATCTGCTTTGGAAAATCGGCCAGGGGGCGCACGGGAATCACGGCCTCGCCATGCGAGAGAGAGTAGAACAGCACGGCGTGCAGCACCAGCACGAGAGTCACCACGCGGGCGGCCGTCGATTTCAGAAACTCAGGCATTGGACAGCCGCGCTTCCTTCGTTTTGTGAAACAGGCGGTACACCCGGTTGATCAACGCGTGGCAGGCAATCAGAAGGGCCAGCGCGAACACGAAAAGCACCCAGCCTTCCAGGGCGTGAAAGAAGCCCTCGGCCAGGTTGGGGTAGCTGGCGCTAATGATGCCGGTAATGGTCACCCGCGTGGCGTTGGCGAGAATCGCGATGGGTATGGTGGCGGCCAGCAGTGCCAGCCTCATCCAGCGTTTGGAATCGAAGAACCACGCATACACGAGCGAAAGGAAAGAGAGCGAGAGCAGGGAACGAATGCCGCTGCATGCCTCCACCACGGATAATTGCTTTCCGTTGGGCAATTCCAGAATATTGCCGGTCTGCAGCGCGGGAATTCCCACCGCGTTCAGCGTGTTGGCGGCCACCGTGGAAGCGAACAATTGCAGCGGCAGCGTGATCTGCGCATAAACAATCTGCGGAATGGGGATCATGAACAGCAGCAGGAAAAGCGGAAAGGCCAGCGCCCGCACGGTGCGGCTGCCGCAGACCACCAGAATAATGCCCACCAGGGAAATCAGAAAAGCGGTTCGCGCCAGAAACAGCTCGGCTCCAATGGCGCCCAGCAGCATCTGCACCGTGCCCCATCCGAGCAGCGCGAGGCCCCAGTAATTCGGCTTGATGGGGATGGCCAGTAGCTCCGCGCGCTTCTGCCAGATGATCCAGCCGGCAATCAGGGGGACGAAGAAGCCGTGCCCCATGTCCTCATCGTTGGCCCATTGCCAGACCAGCAGCTTCAGAACGGGCGCGTAGCAAATGACGAGCAGCACGCCGAACCAGACGATGCCAACCCAGGGAAACACGGCCGGCGGCGGTCCAGGCTGGTCCCGCGGTTCGGAAAGGGGCTTTACACTGGTGGCCATGCGCCGACATCGTTCATCATAGCAGTGCCGGGTTTTCGCGACCGCGCTCAAAGCGGTGGCGGTGTCAGAATAAGGTCGATGAAACGGATCGCATGGCTGGGTAGCTTCCTCCTGCGGCCGAATCTCGTCCTGGCAGTCTACTGCCTCGCCGCCGTCGTCGCCACGCTCCTCAAACTCGCCCCCGGCCCCTTCGTGGAGAAAGGCATTCACTATCGGCCCCTGCAAAACTTCGCCATCTTTCGCGATTCCTTCGAGCACCTGATTCATCACCAGAACCTCTACGCTGCCTTCCGCGCCACCCAGTGGGACCTCTACTGTTACAGCCCCACCTTCGCGCTCCTCTTCGCGCCCTTCGCCCTGCTGCCCTACGCCGTCGGAGCCGTTCTGTGGAATCTGCTCAACGCCGCCGCCTTGTTCTGGGCCGTCCGCTCCGCGCCCATGCTCGACGAGAGAAGGAAAATGTTGGCCCTGTGGTTCCTCTTCCTGGCCATGCTCAACTCCATTCAGAACGCCCAGAGCAACGCCCTGATAGCCGCGCTCATGATCGGAGCCTGGAACGCCCAGCAGCGCGATAAAGCCGACTACTCCGCCCTCTTCATCGTGCTGGCGACGTTCATCAAGCTCTTCGGCGTGTTCGCTCTGCTGCCCTGCCTGCTGATCGGGAATCGCAAGCGCCTGCTCCGTTACACCGTCGCGAGCGGCGCCCTCTTCGCGTTCCTGCCCCTGTTCGTCGTCCGCTTCGGAGAGCTTCGCCTCCTCTATCGGGACTGGTATGAGGTCGTCCGCGCCTTCCGTCAGACCAACCTCGGAATTTCAATCCTGGCCCTTTTGAAAATCGTTCCTGTCGACGCTGTCGTCGCGGTCGGCGCCGTCATCCTGATCGTCACGGCCGTGCTTGGCCGCCGCGCCCCCATGCTGGTTCTGGCCTCGGTCCTGATCTTCGTCACCATCTTTAACTACACCGCCGAATCGCCCAGCTACGTGATCGCCGTCTCCGGCGTGGCCCTGTGGTATTTCTCGCAAGCCCGCACCCCGGTCAACCTGGCGCTGTTCATCGCCACCTTTTTGCTCGCAATGGTCTCCTCGACCGAAATCGTCCCGCGCGCCCTGCGCCGCGATCTCCTCGATCCCTACGTCGTCAAGGCCCTGCCCTGCATTCTGGTCTGGATCAAGCTCCAATGGGACTTCGTCCGGGCAAGCTGCGTTTCCCTGAAGGATACCGTCCTCAAAGCGACGAGCGGTGTCAGAATAAGAGCGATGAAACGGATCGCATGGCTGGATAGTTTCCTTCTGCTCCTGCTGGCTTCGACGCTGGTGTGGCCGCTGTTCCGGCTGGAGTATCTGGATAACTGGCCCTCCATCGAAAGCACCTTCATTGCCGACGCGCGCATGCTCGCGAGCAGGCTGCCTCATCCGGGATGGCAGCCGCTGTGGTACTGCGGCACGCGCTTCGATTACATCTATCCTCCCGCGCTGCGCTATGGAACCGCGCTCATTTCGCGGTTCGCCGGGGTCTCGCCCGCGCGGGCTTATCACTTCTATACGGGCGTGCTGTATGTTCTCGGCATTGTTGCGGTCTACTGGCTGGTGCGGCTGGGCAGCGGATCGCGCGGAGGGGCGTGGCTCGCGTCCCTGGGAACGGCGCTGCTGTCACCATCGTTTCTGCTGCTGCCCATCATCCGGCATGACAGCCCTTATTGGATACCGCAGCGGCTGCACGTGCTGATGACCTACGGAGAGGGTCCGCACATCTCCGCCCTGTGCGTCCTTCCCGCGGCGCTGGCGCTCAGCTTTGTCGCGCTGCGAGGCAGCAGACCGCTGGCGCTGGCGGGCGCCGCGGTGCTGTGCGCATTCACCGTGGCCAACAATTTCTATGGCGCCACGGCGCTGGCCATTTTTTTCCCCATCCTGGCGTGGGCGGTCTGGCTCGGAGACGGCGGCAGAGTGGTTTGGTTGCGGGCGACTGGAATCGCCGTGTTGGCGTATTCGCTTTCCGCGTTCTGGCTCACTTTTTCGTACCAGAGGGCGACCACCGAGAACCTGGC
>CAYVPZ010000369.1:0-5376 GCA_964453955.1 uncultured Solibacteraceae bacterium
TGTGCGGGCCGGATTCTGGTATGCGTTCGCGCATTAATTCGTGGCTCGTTCCGTTTTTCCTCCTGAATACCTGCGCGCGGGCGGGGAGCCTGCCGGTGGCCTTCAACATCGACGGCGACGATCCCGGTCCCTGGCCGCGGATCCTCTCCTCGGTTGGCTTTTTCCAGGGGCATGGTCTTCCCACCGGCATTTTTGTGGTGCGCGCGGGCGGCACGCCGTCGCCGGAACTGCTGGACCGCGTGCGTGACGGCGGCTTCGCCATTTTCGAGGGGGAATCGGAGCTGGCCGCGAAACTCGGCTTCGTCGGCACAAAGAAACATGTGGTAGTGCGCAGCATTGTCGACCGGCGCGCGCCGAAGCTCTCCATCGTTTGGGAAAAGGAACTCGATGTCCCCGTATTCGACGTGCCCAAACAAGCGCAGGTATTCGCCGACGAGCGCTGGCAGCACGCGCCGGTGATGGCCGGCATGAAGGTGGGAAATGGCGCGGTGCTGTGGCTGGCCAGTTCGCCCGGCCAGGCAGGGTACGAGCGCTATCCCTATCTCCTGCAGGCGCTGTGCGAACTCGGTCTGGAACCGCCGGTGCGCTCGTCGCGGCTCTGGGCATTTTTCGATTCGGCCTACCGCAGCCGGGCCGACCCCGACTACCTGGCCGCGCGCTGGCGCAAGGCCGGAATCGGGGCGTTGCAGGTGGCCGGCTGGCACACCTTCGAGCGCGACGCGCAAGCCGACGAGTACCTGCGGAATCTGATCGCCGCCTGCCATCGTCACGCCATCCTGGCGTACGTTTGGCTGGAGTTGCCGCACGTCAGCGAGAAGTTCTGGAACGACCATCCGGAATGGCGCGAGAAGACCGCCCTGCTGCAGGACGCCCAGCTCGACTGGCGCAAGCTCATGAACCTGAACAACCCGGCGGCGTTCGCGGCGGTCCGCGAGGGGGTGCGCGATCTGATCGGCGGGTTCGACTGGGACGGCGTGAACTTAGCGGAGCTGTACTTCGAATCGCTGGAGGGCGCGGCCAACCCGGCGCGCTTCACCCCCATGAACGACGACGTCCGGCGGTCGTTCAAGGAATCGGGCGGCTTCGACCCGCTGGAGTTGTTCGCCGGTGCGCCGCCGGAGGAAAAGCGTCTTCGCGCATTCCTCGACTATCGGGCCGGCCTCGCGCGGCACATGCAGCAGCAGTGGATCGGCGAATTGGAGAGTATCCGAAGCAGCCGGCCGAATCTCGATCTGGTGCTCACCCATGTGGACGACCGGTTCGACACGCGCATGCACGATCTCATTGGCGCCGACGCCGCCCGTGCCCTGCCCCTGACCGAGCAACACGACATCACGTTTTTGATCGAGGACCCGGCCACCATTTGGAATCTGGGTCCGGAGCGCTATCCGCAGATCGCCGAACGGTACCGGCCCATCGCCAAACGCGAGGACAAGCTGGCCATCGACATCAACATTGTCGAGCGGTATCAGGATGTCTATCCGACGAAACAGCAGACCGGCGTGGAGTTGTTCCAGCTTGTGCATCTTGCGGCCATGTCGTTTCCGCGCGTGGCGCTGTATTTCGAGAACTCCATTCTGCCGCCGGATCTGGCTCTGCTGTCGGCGGCGGCGGCCGCGCCGGACCGGCTGGAGCAATCCGCGGGCAAGCTGGTGGTGGAATCGAAGCAGGCGCTGGGTGTCCCGTGGGAGGGGCCGGCGCTGGTGAACGGGAAGCCGTGGCCGGCGCGCGACGATGCCACGCTGTGGTTGCCGCCGGGCGCGCACGCCATCGAGCCCGCCGCGCACGAAGTCGCCTGGCGCGTGCTGGATTTCAACGGGACAGTGCGGTCAGCGGCGGAATCGCGCTCGGGAGTGGAGTTGGCCTATGAGAGCGCCGCGCGGGCTATCGCGGTTCTGAATTTCCGGCCCGCGCGAGTGGAAGTGGACGGCGTTGAAATGAAGACGGACGCGATGGAATCCGGCGGGCGTTTCGTGCTGCTGCTCCCGCGCGGGCAGCATCTAATTGCGTGTACTGCGTCGGCGAGATGGGTTCCATGATTTGGATGCCGGTCAGGACCAGGACGAGATCGGCTTGGATACTCGGCAGGTTCGGCAGATGACTCGGAACGACGATGGGCTCGGAGAAGGCCTGCAAGGACACTGCCGTGGTCGTCAGGGAAAACCCTCCCGCTCCGGCGGACATGCCAAATGAATTGTCGTAAGCGGAGACGAGATAGCTGGTCGACCCCGGCGGAACGGTGCACGCGACGGTTGCGCTGGCGCTGGCCGAGTACATTCCGGGGAAAAACTCCGCCTGCGGAGTGAACGAGCTGACGTATACTGTGATCCTGTTCTGTTGCGTGCCGTCGGGAAGATTCCACAAGACGGCGACACTGCCATCAGGCTGCGGGGTGAACGTGCCAGCATCTTCCGCGGAGGGCTGTATCGGAGCGGGAGCGGGCCTGTGATCGCGGGCACTTCGGTGCCGTCTACGAGCGAATCGATGGTGTAAGAAGTTGGGAAACATTGAGGATCAGAGGCTGGCGAACATCCGGATCCGGTCAACGTAAACCAAGCTGTCCACCCGGTCAATGGCTCACCGATATCGGCTGTTGCTGGGGCGACCACATCGATGTCCGGATTGGGCGGCTCGCCGTCCATGGAGGGACCGTAGCGGGTCATGCTTCTCTCGCAATGGCCGGCGGGTTGCACTTGCGGGGTTTGCCAACCGGTAACCAGCAGGCTCAGATCGGCGGCATTGTAGTCGTAGATCCACGCGCCCGCCGCCTGGATGTATTCAAGGTGGTAGGCGGCTTGTGTGCCGTAGTCCAGTACGGCCGCCCGAACGGTCCCGCCCTTGTCGAGACTCTCCACCTGGGCGGGTGACAGGCCGATCTCGCTGGTGCAGTCTGTGCCGGGAGTGCCCGCCGATAAGGTCAGAGCGCCCGATGCCACCGTCCCTGCCACCACCGTGAGCGGCACGTAGCAGCGGCTGGCCACGGTCTGGGGCAGATAGAAGTTGATCTGATCGATGCCCGGATTCGCGGGCACCCTCCCTGCGTAGAACGGCTTTACCGCGACGTCGCCCACGTACACCGTCACGCCGGCCGACAGGTCCACCACGCCGGGTGCGTCGGCGTCACTGGCGCCCGCCGGCAGGGGTCCCAGACCGCTTCCCCACAGCACCATTGCCTGGCCGGGTGCGGCCGGATTCCGGAACGAGTTGAAGGAGAACGCGCCAGAGGAGTCCACCTGCTGCAACACCGCCGGTCCGAAGCCGAAATACCCGCTGGTGAACGCCGCAAACTGCTCGGTGGCAACCAGCATGGGCGCGGCGGCGCTGTCGACGCCGTTCACTTCCACAACCACCGATTGCCCGCCTTCGGTCACCGCCGATGGGAGAATCGCATTGATCTGGGACGGGGAAACATACAGCAGGCGCGCATCCCACTCCTGCGCGGTCCCCGTCGTCGTGGAGACCTTCACCCTGACGCCGTTCAGCAGAGTGGGCAAGGGCAGCGCGGCGGCGCCGGCCACCGAGGGCGCCAGATTCATTCCGTAGATACCGAACAGGCTGCCGCGCGCCACCCCGTTGAAAGAGGCGTCGTAATTGTCGGCCCCACGGACTATACCTCCCTGGCCGATTACAGGCGTGACCTGAGCAAGACTCAGGCCGGCGAAGACGACAACGAGTCCGGCGGCCACCCGGTGGCTGGTCATCGGAGACGATGCAAGCACGTTGGTTTCTACCGGCGACCAACGCTCTGCCAACGCTGCCGGAAGATGGAGGTGTTGCGCTTCGCCCCACGCGGGGGTGACTTCGGACTCTACTCCGCCAGCAGGTGCAGAACGATGCTGCGCCGGTGGGGTACCCGGCGATGCTCGAACAGGTAGATGCCCTGCCACGTGCCCAGCGCCAGTTGACCGTCGTGAATGGGAATGCTGAGCTGCGCGTTGGTCAGGGCCGTGCGGATGTGCGAGGTCATGTCGTCGGGGCCCTCCACGGTGTGGCGGTACTGGCGGGTGTCCTCGGGCACCAAGCGCTCGAAGAAATCGCCCAGATCCGCCACCACGTCCGGATCGGCGTTTTCCTGAATCAGCAGCGAGGCGGAAGTGTGCCGGCAGAAGACGGTCAGCAGACCGGTGCGCGTCTTCTGGCAGGCCACCCAGGAGGCCACCTCGCGGGTCAGGTCATACATCCCTTTTCCGCGCGTGGGAACGGTGATCTGATGAGTGGCCTGGCGCAAGTCTTACTCTACCGTCACGCTCTTGGCCAGGTTGCGCGGTTGATCGACGTCGCAGCCGCGGCGCACGGCGATGTGATAGGCGATGAGCTGCAGCGGGATGATCTCGACGATGGGCAGCAACAGCTCGCTGGTGGCCGGGATGGACACCATATGGTCCACCGTGCCGGCCACTTCGGCGGCGTCGCCCTCGCACACCACCGCCACCACGATGCCCGATCGCGCCTTCACCTCCTGGATGTTCGAAAGCGTCTTCTCGTAGCGGATGCGGCTCTCCTCGCTGTCCGGGTCGCGCGTGGCCAGCACCACCACGGGCAGCGTTTCGTCGATCAGCGCGTTGGGACCATGCTTCATCTCGCCGGCCGGGTAGCCTTCGGCGTGGATGTAGGAGATCTCCTTCAGCTTCAGCGCGCCCTCCAGCGCGATGGGGAAGTGGACGCCGCGCCCCAGATACAGGAAATCGGTGGAGCGGAACAGCGCCCGCTCCAGCTCCTTATAAATGACTTCGTTGCCCAACACCGTTTCCATTTTGCCGGGCAGGCGCACCAGTTCCTGCATGAGCTTCCGCGATTCCTCCGGCGACAATTGCTCGCGCACCTGGCCGAGATACATGGCCAGAATGAACAGCGCGGTGAGCTGGCAGGTGAACGCCTTGGTGGACGCCACGCCGATCTCGGGGCCGGCGTGGGTGAGCAGCGTGCCGGAGGCCTCGCGCGTGATCATGGATCCGGTCACGTTGCAAATGGCCAGCGTTTTCGAGCCTTTCTGTTTGGCTTCCCGCTGCGCCGCCAGCGTGTCGGCGGTTTCGCCGGATTGCGAGATCACCACGCTGAGCACCTTCTTCGAGACGATGGGGTCGCGATAGCGGAACTCGCTGCCGTAATCCACCTCCACCGGAATGCGCGCCAGCTTCTCGATCATGAACTTGCCCGCCAGCGCGGCGTGCCAGCTGGTGCCGCAGGCGATGATCCTGACCGATTCGAACTCGCGGAATTCCTTCGGGCTGATGTCCATCTCGTCGAGGAAAATGCGGCCCGATTCCTGCCCCACGCGCCCCAACATGGTGTCGCGCACCGCCCGCGGCTGCTCGAAGATTTCCTTGAGCATGAAGTGCTTGTAGCCGCCCTTTTCCGCCATGATGGGGTCCCACA
>CAYVPZ010000370.1:0-5375 GCA_964453955.1 uncultured Solibacteraceae bacterium
CCAGCGCCTTGCCGAGCTTGAGCCCGTCGAAGTCGGGCCGAAAGCCGGGCATTTTCGGATCGATGAATTCCCTTCGGAATAACTGATCCGAGGCGAGCGCGGTCAGCACTCTGAGTTCTTCGGCGGTGAGTTTCAGCGTGATGTGTTTCATAACGTCCAATCGTTCATTGTCTCAGGTACGCTACAGATCGTTGCCCTGGGGTCCGGCATGCGTGAGCCAATGAATTTGGCGAAGAAATCAAACATGTCAATCCCCCGGCGTTGAGCGAGTCCTAAGAGGGAAGGATCAGATGACCTGACTTAGCTCAGGCGATCTGCGAGTGGGCAGAAGCGCTCGCTCGTTTACCAGTATGGGCTCATTCCGCCGATTTGTCCAGGCGGCCGTGCCTGCGGGCACTGTGGGGCCGGGCCGCGCTGGTGAGCCGCCCGGCTGTAATGGCGATGCAGCGGACTACCAGCGGCGCTGGCCGCCGCCGCCCGATCCGCGCTCCGGTTTCGGACGTGCTTCGTTGATGTTCAGATTTCTGCCATCAAGCTCTGTGCCGTTGAGATCGCCGATTGCGCGATTTCCTTCGTCATCACTCCTCATTTCGACAAACGCAAACCCTCTGGGCTGGCCCGAATCGCGGTCCGTCACGATATTGACACGGTCAACTGCTCCGAATGGCTCGAACATGGAACGGATGGAAGCTTCGGTGGCTCCGAAGCTGAGATTTCCTACAAAAATATTTTTCACTTGGTTTTCCTCTGAATTTGCGGAGCAGCTAATCGGGCAAGATCGGACAAAGGCGGCGAGACCGGGCAATGTGGGACAGTGCGTAAATCGGCAGCGTGGGCAAAGACAACTCATGATAGCACGTTCTCCCGACGAGCGTTTTTTGCGCGGAAATGATCCTTGTTGGGCAGGTGGATTCGGCCGTCTCCGATCGCAGCCGCGCGCGGTGTGCCGAAAAAAAGGTGCCATGGACGGAGCTTTGCGTCCATGGCACGAGTTCCCTGGTCAGGAGAGGTTTTCGAAGAGAACTGAGCTCAGATACCGCTCGCCGGAATCCGGCAGAATCACGACGATGGTTTTCCCCTGGTATTCGGGTTGTTTGGCCAGCCTCGCGGCCACCACGGTTGCGGCGCCCGACGAGATCCCGCTGAGGATCCCTTCGTCGGTGGCCAGGCGCCGCGCCGCCTCCACCGCTTCCTCGCTGGTCACGGTTTCGACAAGGTCGACCACCGACAGGTCCAGCGTTTCCGGGATGATTCCCGCGCCAATGCCCTGAATCTTGTGCGGTCCGGGCGCGAGCGGCTGGCCGTTGCGCTTCTGGGTGATCACGGGGCTGGTGGAGGGTTCCACGGCTACCGAAACGATCTTCTTCCCCTGCACCTGCTTGATGAAGCGCGAGACGCCGGTGATGGTTCCGCCGGTGCCCACGCCGCTCACCAGCACATCCACTGCGCCAGCGGTGTCGTCCCAGATTTCCGGGCCGGTGGTGCGGAAGTGGATCTCCGGGTTGGCTGGGTTGCGGAACTGCTGCAGCAGCACGTAGCGCTTCGGGTCCGACGCGAAGATCTCGTCGGCTTTTTCGATGGCCCCCTTCATGCCCAGTTTGCCATATTGATCGGCGTGGCGGTTTCCATCCTGCTGTTCGTTCCCCGCGCGGCCCGCCTGCGGGGCAGCGAACTGGTGCTGACCAAAGAACGCGTGGTGCGGGAGCGCGTGCCGTCCGATCCGCCCGTGGACGCCGTCATCATCTACGACCTCGAAGGCGAAGTGTTCTTCGGATCGGGTCCCGAGCTGGACCGTTGTTTCGACGAGCTGAAGCGCCGCACCAGAGACGAGGGCATCAACTTCGTGGTGCTGCGGTTGAAGCGCAGTCGCAATCCCGACCTGGTGTTCTTCGAGCGCCTGGAACATTTCCTGCACGAAATGCACCGGGCGGGCCGGACCGTGCTGCTTTGCGGCGTTCGGCCCGATTTGGCCGGGCCGATGGCCAAACTGCGCTTCCATGACTGGCTGCCCGCCGGCTCAGTCTTCTTTGAGGAGGAAGAGCTTTACTCGTCCACCATCAAAGCCGTGCGCCGGGCTTATGAGTTGCTGAACAGCCAGGGCGGGCGCGTCACGCGCGACGAAGAAGCGCTGTACTATGAAGAAGCGCTGTACTATCTGGTGTAAGCGTGCATTTGGCAACGCCCTTGATGCGTGCAATAGTTGGAGGATCGCGCTCTGTTTGTTGCCACTGAACTCTGCCCCAGACGGACGACGTTGAATACTATCTCGAAGAAGTGTAAATACGCCCTGACTGCTCTGTATCGGCTCACGCGTGAGTACGACAGAGGACCAGTGTTGATCGCCCGAGTGTCCGAGAAGGAGAGAATCCCGCGCAGGTTCCTCGAGGCGATTCTGGTGGAGTTAAGCGGGCGGGCATCGTGGACAGCCGAAAGGGCCGCCATGGAGGCTACTTTGTCGCCAAGCCCCCTGATCGGATTACGCTGGGCGCGATCACGCTGGATCCTGATTTCGCCGACATTCTGCGATTCCTCCGCACACGGGCGCAGGAGTTGCGGTGCTGCGCCTTGCGCGGACGGTGTCGCTGAACCTTCTGACCGAGCTGGTGCGGAGCCTGCTCCTAGCGATGGATCGGGAAGTGTTTCGACCATGTGATTGCACACTTCTTCCGCCTGGCTCACGAGTACATAGCATACTTACCACGCGGACAGACACTCCGAGCGGTCGCGAGATCGAAGGGAGGCAGGACGGAACGGAACTGGTTGGGCTGCCGCGCGTTGGCGGTGTCCATCATCGGTACTGCTGGAAAGCTGCAGCCTGAACCTGAACCGAACAATGAACCTCGCGGCGGTGGTGCCTGCCTGAAACCATCTGCGTGGCGCGCGACCAGCGATATCAGTGCGCCGATCTGACGGGGCTGTTGCCGAGAAAACGCCCCGTCGCGCGATGGTTAATCTAGTGCCCGGTCGTTCGACCAATCACCTCGGAATAACATTGCGTCATCAGCAGTAGTCCTTCTTGCACCTCCCCGGCCTGGAGCGTGTCAATAGGACATTTCTACTTTGCGCAAATAGGACATTATCACTTTGCGGCGAGATGTGCTTTTGCGCCCTTGCGCGAGGGGGGGCGTCTCGTCCAGAGGCGAAGGAAAAACTGCAGCGCGCAACAAGCGCACGAAGCGCTGCGAGCCGGTGGTGATTGCCGCGGGGAGCCATCACCTGTTGCGAACAAGTAGCTGGCGCAAGCCGTGCTTCGTGAGCAAAAAGCCGTACATCGCGAGCACCCGGAGGAATCGGAACGGATAGTATAACGGGTACAATGCGGGCGGCAGATGCAGGATCTTCCACTCGCGTTCAGTGGGTTGGGCAAGGGTATTGAGTATGCGTAGTGGGCCGAGGAGGCCGGACGAAAGTTTGCGGTACAACCGCAGCTTTTCAATGAGGGTGGGGTCCCTCCCCGCGCCCAGGATACGTCTGGCCATGCCGGATTCGATCTCTCGGCTGTCCGCGGCCAGCCGCCTGGAAGCATGGATCCACTGTTCGGCTTCCGGCGGGATGGCGACGCCGGCAAAATCCCGTACAAGCGCCAGTGCATGGGCAAGCACAAGTGGGTTTCCAGCGGGTTTGGCGAGCGCGAATGCCCGCGGCCAATCGACCGAGGTCGTTTGCAGGAACCGGGCGAGGTCGCATACCCAGCCGAGGCGCGCCCAATGGTGCTTTGCCCCGTGGGCTGCGAGAAACAGCAAATGGTGTTCGGCGGAGAAGACCGGAACGGGGCGGCCGGCGATCACCACCGTGCCGCGACGGTCCCAGAGTGCCGGCAAATCGAAGCGGTAAGGGACAAAATCTCCGAACGGGCGCCACTGGAGGTCAACCGCGGCAACGCCGCGCGTCATGACGAGAGCTGGGTGCCTTCGCAGGTACAAGTCCTCGCCGCACCAGTCCACATTCGAATACAGCCGGTAGCCTTCCGCGGCGAGGAGATCGCGCGCGCGCCAGACATGGTCGGGAGAAACGAGAATATCCAGGTCCGAAAAGCGGCGGAGTCCCAAGTCGCCGTAGTTAGCCACTGCGAGGACGGGGCCCTTAAAGGCCGCGATGGGGATGCGATTTGCCTCGAACACCTCGCTGAGACGCCGCAGTTCGCCTAGGAGCACGAGGTTGCGGAAGCTGTTTTTTGTGTTGAGGGCTCGCAGCTGATGGAGGATGTTGTCGGGAATCGGTCCGCTGGGCAGGGTTTCGAGGACACGCCAGAGGATTGGAGAGACGTGGTGCCAATCAGCCTCGGCGACGAGGCCGTCCCAGTGGTGAAAGGTACGCGTCAAACCGGCTAGCGCATCCAGTTCCGCGGGGTTGAGGAACGCGCGGACCGCGGCGATAAGGAGTTCCGCCTGATGGGACTGCGCGCTTGGCGCCATGAGGCCTTCTTCAGTAAACTCAGGGTAACATGGGGGTGCGGGGAGATAACTGCACGGCTGTCCGCGGGTGCATCAACTTGTTGCCAACCCACACCGGCCGTAAGGTTTTGATGACGATCGTGGCGGGTTTTCGAAGTTTCAAGAAGGCTTCCCTTGCGGGAATGCTCCGTAGATCAGTTCGTTGAGTTGCGCGTCGACGCGGTTGAGAAAAGCGCGTAGCGGGAAGGGCAGGCCTGCGTCGTTGCTGGTGAATATCGCGACAGCGGAACGGAACACCCCAGAGCTCCCAGCCGAATGAAGCGATATCGAGGGGCTTTTCCGCGGTCCTGGGGATGCCATGTTCGTCCCCACCAGTTCCAGCTGGATGAATCTGGTCGAGGGATGGTTCGGCCACCTGGACAACAAGGCCATTCGCCGCGGCGTCTTCCGCAGCGTCGCCGATCTGCGGGCCTCCATCGATGCGTTTCTCCAGGCCTGGAACCACGATCCCCAACCCTTCGTGTGGACCGCGACCGTCGAATCCATTCAGGAAAAGGTCACGCGCTGTCGGCGAACTTTGGAGCAGATCCAGCCCGGCTGCACCAGTCCCAAATCCAGAACGCGCAGGAAGTGACTGTCTAGTTATTTCGCAGACACTACACTGGCATCAACCGCCCACTGGCAATTGGAGGGCCTTTCCTCGCACTCGCGGCGTTCACCGCGGCCTTGTCCACGGTCACTTCGGCAGCGGAGATCGGCGGCGATTAGGAGCGCTTTGCGCCCAATCTCGGCGAGCGCGATGGAGAGGTCGGTGGCCACGGTGTGCTTGCCTTTACCCGGCCCGGGACCTAAGTCTCGGTAAAGATCGTAAGTGTGAAAGTCGATATGACGATTGCCCGAAGAATGGATTGCCGCACGGCATCCGCTTAGCAGCCCGTGTCTAAAGGCAAGAAACACCTGGCCCTGAAAATGTTTTGGCCG
>CAYVPZ010000371.1:0-5364 GCA_964453955.1 uncultured Solibacteraceae bacterium
GGCAGGACTCATTACTGCACTCCGGATTTGCTTTTCATAATCCGCACGCAACGAAAAGTTGTGGTTGCGGCACCTCCTTCTCCGCGTGAGTAACTGTTGGAATTGCGGCCGCGCCACCGAACCTGAGACAGCCATACCAGGGCAAGGTGACCGGCCGCTATTTTGTCCCGCCTGTAACGCCCTGCAGCCGCCGCCGTCGGATTACTACGCGCTTTTCGGCCTGCCGGTGCGACTGGCCATTTCGCCGGATGATCTGCAGCAGAGCTTCTACGCGCTCAGCCGGGCGCTCCATCCGGACCGCTTTGTGCGTAAGTCCGAACGCGAGCGGCAGTATTCTCTGGAGGCCTCTTCCGTTCTGAACGACGCCTGGCGGACGCTGCGCAATCCGGTGGCCCGCGCCGAGTATGTTCTCAGGCGGGAGGGCTTCGATATCGGCGAGCAGCGCTCCAACAATGTGCCCCCCGAACTTCTGGAAGAAGTCTTCGAGCTGAACATGGCGCTGGAGGAAGTACGCGGCGGCGACGATTCTGCCCGCCCCCAACTGGAGGCCGCGCGCGCGAACTTCGGCGCGATGCTCACCGACATCGACGGCCAGCTCGACGCGCTGTTCCGCGTCTGGGACGACACGCGGCGCCGCGAGGAACTGGCCGCTATCCGCTCTCTGCTGAATCGGCGCAAGTACATTCAGAATCTGCTAAGTGAGGTGGACGCGCTGCTGTCGCCGGTAGCGTGAACGGACATGGGGACTTTTCAAATCGACTTCGGCAAACGCGACCGCGTGGTGGGCATCGATCTCGGCACCACCAACAGCCTGGTTGCGTTCATGGATTTCACCGGCCCGAAGATCATTCCCGGCGAGGATGGCGACAAACTGGTCCCGAGCGTGGTCTCCATCACGGCGGCAGGCGATGCGGTGGTGGGCAATCCGGCGCGCGAGCTGCTGCTGACGCACCCCGAGCGCACCGTATATTCGGTGAAGCGGCTGATGGGCCGCGGCGTGGCCGACGTCCAGCAGGAGCTGAAGCTGTTTCCGTTTCGCATCGCACCGGGCAGCGAATCGGTGATCCAACTGGAACTGGGGGAGCGTACCTGGACGCCGCCGGAGATCTCCGCGCTGGTGCTGCGCCAGTTGAAAAAGAACGCCGAAGCGTTTCTGGGCGAGCCGGTCTCGAAGGCCGTCATCACCGTTCCCGCTTACTTCAACGACGCACAGCGCCAGGCCACCAAAGACGCCGGTCGCATCGCCGGTCTGGAGGTTCTGCGGCTGGTGAACGAGCCCACCGCCGCTTCGCTCTCCTACGGGCTGGACAAGCGCAAGAACGGCATCATCGCGGTGTACGATTTCGGCGGCGGCACCTTCGACATTTCCATCCTGCGGCTGCACGACGGCATCTTCGAGGTGCTGGCCACCAACGGCGACACGCACCTGGGCGGCGACGATATCGACAACCTGCTGCTGCGCATCGCCATCGAGGACGTCTCCAGCGAATGGGGCGTCGACCCGACCGCCGACAACGAGCTGGTGCAACGGCTGCGTCGCGCCGTCATTCACGCCAAGGAACAGCTTTCGTTCATTCCCGAAACCGCCATCACGCTGGACTATCACGGCCGCCACTACGCGCGCGCCATCGACCGCGAACTGTACGACCGTTTGATCGCGCCCATTGTGGACCGCACGCTGGGCCCCTGCCGCGAGTGCATTCGCGACGCCGGGGTGGCCGTGGAACAGATCGACGAGGTGGTGCTGGTGGGCGGTTCCACGCGCATTCCGCTGGTCCGCAACGCCGTCGAGCGGCTCTTCCTCACCCGCCCGCACACCGAGCTGAATCCGGATGAGGTGGTGGCATTGGGCGCAGCCGTGCAGGCCGGCATTCTCTCCGGCGAGGTGGAGGACAAGCTGCTGCTCGACGTGACGCCGCTCTCGCTGGGCATTGAGGTGATGGGCGGCGTGGTGGCGAAGCTCATCCATCGCAACTCCACCATTCCGGCCAGCGCCACCGAATCGTTCACCACCGCCGTGGACGGCCAGAAGAACGTGCTGATTCACGTGCTGCAGGGCGAGCGCGAGATGGCTCGGGATTGCCGCAGCCTGGCCCGCTTCGATCTGAAGGACATCGCCCCCATGCAGGCGGGCATGGCGCGCATCGAGGTGCGGTTCCTCATCGACGCCAATGGCATTCTCAACGTCACCGCGCGCGACCAGCGCACCGGCGCCGAGCAGAGCGTGGACGTCAAGCCGTCCTACGGGCTGAGCGACGAGCAGGTGGCGCGCATGATTCAGGAATCCTTCGAAAAGGCCGAGGACGATTTCCGCGAACGGCAGACGCGCGAAGCCCGCGTGGAGGCCGACACCATCCTGCGCGCTACCGAGAGGGCGAGGCTGAATGACGCGTGGATGGAGCTGACCGACGAGGAGCGCGCGGCCATCGATCGCGCCGTGAACGAGCTGCTGGTAGCGGTGAACTCCGACGACCACCACGTGATTCTGGGTAAGATCGAAGCGTTGAACCAGGCCACCGGCAAGCTGGCCGAAAACATGGTGAACACCGCCGTGCGCGGCGCGCTGAAAGGAACGAAGATCTGATGGCCGGACTTTCGTGGGACCACACCGAGGACATCGCCCTGGCGCTGGCCGAGAAATTCCCCGACCTCGACCCCACCCACATCCGCTACACCGACCTGCACAAGTGGGTCACCGGGCTGGACGAATTCGGCGACGACCCGTTGAAGTCCACCGAAGGCAAGCTGGAGGCGATCCAGATGGCATGGCTGGACGAGTATAAGGATACGCACGGGGAGTGATTTCGCTTGAAGGTGACTGGCGTGGCGCGCCTTAACGGTGACCTTCTTAACAAACGCTGATGTTGCGGACTAGAAATGCATCTCTCCCACAACTGATCTCAAGGCGGCGGCAATCCTCGCTGCCTCTGGAGGTATAGTTCTGATGTAGCTCTTCGACTTTTCGTAGAAACCAAGCCGAGCGTCTGCGCTCGTTCGAAGTTCCTGCTCATAGGCATCGATCTGGGAAATTACCTGCGACGAGAATGTCCGAATATTCAGCCCAATCCAATTTGGCCGCCCCGGCGTGACGCTCATGTACGGCCCATGCTGCTGCGAGGAAATCGTAAAGCGCCACTCATCGTCTTCAACCCTGATGGTATCTGGCCGAAATTTATGAGCAAGGCCGTTGCGGAGGGCTTCCCACATCGTCTTCCCGAGCGCCTTATATGGCTCGGTGGCGGGTAGCAGCGAAGTGAAGATCTCGTGGGCCCGGTCGTCCCGCAAATCTCGATGCCACGTTAACATCTCACAAGCGCAGCACACCAGTAGGGCAACGGTGTAGTGAAGCGGACGATCGTTCTTCAGCAGCTCAGCGATGTCCTGCCTGACATAGCCAAATGTCTCGCTAAACTCCTTCTCAATGTCCTCGAACGCTTTTGGTTCCATATGATCTTTCAACGCTAATATTAGCCCTTTTCGGTGACCCAAAACGACATCGTGAAACTGGGGGCAGTGGATCCCCTCGGCGACCTTTGCCGTGACGCGCGTGGCGGAGCGCGTTTCGCTTGGCGGTCACGATGTGCCGGAGGACACCGTTCGAAGGAGGTATGAGAATGGCCTGCGGAACTTCTTTCGCGTGTACGCGCCGCTTGCGGAGATCTGGCGCTTCTATGACAATAGAGGGGAAGACGGCCCGCGGGTCATCGCGGAGGGCACGACAAACGAAACGACCGCGGTCGCGGACATAGACATATGGCAACTCGTACAGAAATACCGATGACTGATAACCGTCCGCTCGGGGAGAAGATTCGGGACACCGAACTTGCCACCCGTGCCATGCGTGCCGCTTTTCGCGCCGCCGTCATCCGTCATCGCCAGGCCGGCGTGCCCATGTCCTTCGAGGAAGACGGCAAAATCGTCATCGTCCCCGCCGACCAGGTCAACATCGACGACATACCGGATCTTTAGCGCACCACCAGCCGCACGTCGCCCTTGAAGCCGAACTTGCCCGCCGTGAAATCGGCGCTGGCGTCCACATATTCATCCAGCACGTTGCCACTCCCGTCGCGCACCGTGATCTTCGTCGGCTCAATATCGATGCGCAGTTGATACGCGTCGCCCTTCATGGAGTGATTGCTGGCGTGGTCGAACTTGTTGCCGTTCGCAAACGCGTGGCGCGTCAGTTTGTGTTCATCCAACTGATAGGCGACGCGGTCGCGATCGTCGTGGAAGCCGATCTGCCAGTCGATTTTGCCGCCGGCCCCGAAGATGCCGGCGCCCTTGCGTGCGATGTCGATATTGAACGCGCCGCGAGTGGATTTCAGCCAGGCAAAGGACGGGCCCTTATGGAACCACCAGCCGTTCTGCTCCTGCCAGGCGGCCGGGGTCTCGAAAGCGGAGCCGCCCGTGACCGGCTGGGAAGAAGTTGGCGTGGACGCGCTCGCAGAGGACAGCATCCAGTTCACCAGTACGGCCTTCCCCGAATCCACCTCCACGGTTTCCTCGCGCGGTTCGCGCTTCGGCGCGCTGGCGCTTACTACATATTGACCCGCAGGCAGCGGCACCGCGGTATTGTTGCGCACGGCATGCGTTTGCGCGTCGCCGGCGCGGTGATACGACACCTGCGCGGTGGGCGGCATCACCTGGAAGTTGACCACACCGAGGGCGCGCATGCGCACGTCACCGGCGGACAGGTGGAGCGTCTGGCCGGCGCTGAAACTCCGCCGCGCCAGCGTCAGATCCTCGAAACCGTCTTTGCGCAACTCGACGTCATGGCTTCCGGGACCGACGTCTCCACTGAACGAGCCCGCTGCACTCACCGTGCCCGCATGCAGGCCGTCAATCCAGACCTCGGTATTCGCCATCGCCCCATCTATCACCAGCTTCCCGTTCACCGCCGCCGGCTTCAGATCGAAGTTAAGCGCTTTGGTGTCTCCCTTGGCCAGGTCGACATGCTGTTCGCCCGCGTCCAGATAGCCATCCTTCGACACGCGAACCACCCACGTTCCCGGCGCCAGTTTGCGCGACCACTGGCCGTCCTTCAGAGCGCGCTTCTGCGCCTGGCCGTTCAGGGTGACTTGCGCATCGGGGACATTCGACGTGATGCGCAGCGTGCCCACGTTGTCGTTCGTCGTCAGATACACCGCCAGCACCGGGGCCGTGGCGGAATCGATGGTGAAGTTGTGCGGGTTCTTTCCGTCGGTAACCACCAGTTCGCTGTTGGGAGCGAGATTATGCAGATCCAGCCCCTGGGCCGGCACGGGCTGTAGTGGCTGGTCCTTGAGGCCGGCCTGGCACGACGGTGCACCGCAGTACACAACGGCTTCTTTGCCCAGCGTGCTGATCGCCACCTCGTCGGGATTC
>CAYVPZ010000372.1:0-5359 GCA_964453955.1 uncultured Solibacteraceae bacterium
GCTCACCGGTCTGGTGGCGGGCTTCATCGCGCAGACACCCGACGACCTCGCATCGGCGGTGCTGGCCGCGGTGTGGCTGCATGGACGCGCCGGAGAACTGGCCGCCGCCGAGCTCGGCGAAAAAGCCGTCACCGCCACCGACCTCTTCACCTACCTGCCCGAGGCCATGCATGAGTGCGCGCGTCTTCCACACCGCTTCTGAGGAAGAGACCGTCGCGCTGGGCGAGCGGTTGGCCGGCGGGCTGCCGCGGAAAGCCGTGGTGTTGCTGATCGGCAATCTCGGGGCGGGGAAGACCACGCTCGCCAAAGGCATCGCGCAGGGGCTCGGCGCGGCCGCGCCGGAAGAAGTCTCCAGCCCCACGTTCACGCTCATCCACGAATACGGCGAGCGCGTGTACCACGTCGATCTCTACCGGCTGGACACCGCCGCGCAGGTGGCCACGCTGGGCCTGGACGAGATTTTTGATTGCGATGCGGTGGTGCTGGTGGAATGGGGTGAGCGCTTCCTCGATCTCATGCCCGCCCGGCGCATCGAGATCCGCCTTGAACCGGAGGGCGAGCACGGACGGCGGATCGAAGTGTACGCGGTCGGGTGAGTCCGCCCCCGCGGCCGGGCTGCCGTGTTTCAGCGATTGGCGAGGACGAGGTAGCCGCTCCCTTTCAGCAGGTTCTCATCGGCGGTCACCAGCGTGAGGCCGTAGGTTTTGGCGGTGGCGGCCAGAAAACGGTCGGCGGGATCGCGGTGAGGCATGACCACCCTTTCGGTTTCGAGGGCCACCTCATGAGTTACCGGGGCCTCCCGGAAGCGGACCTGCGCGAGCGCGTTCGCGATCCACGTTGCGGGGTCAGGCTTCAGCGCGATGCGGCCTTTTCGGCAAAGGCCCAGGATTTCCCACGTGCTGATGGGCGAGAGCCACAGCTCGTTGGCGGGATTCTCCAGTGCCTTCGCGACGCGCCTGGAAAGCCGCCCTTGCTCCAACTCGCTCCACATCCAGATGTGGGTGTCCAGCAGGAGTTTCATCTAGCGCAGGGCGTCCCAATCCTCTTCCTCTGTGGTTGGAGAGATGATATCGCCGATAATCCGGCCCGTGCCCGCCATCGAACCCAGCCAGGACGCGGGCCGGGCGGGCGCCGCGGGCGGCACCACCTCGGCCACCGGCTTGCCGAAGCGGGTGATGCGGACCGGCTTGCGCGTCTTGCGGACGTTCTCCAGCACCGCCAGGCACGTCGCCTTGAATTTGGATATGGCGATTTCCTCCATGTTGGGACCTCCCATCCATTTATACCATGGTCATTGACCATGGTCAATCCAGGGTTCCGCGCCGCGGGGCGTACACTGGGTGAGGAATGAAGGCCCTCGTAAAGAAACAGGCCGCGCCCGGTCTCTGGCTGGAAGACGTCCCCGAGCCGCGCATCGGCATAAACGACGTGCTGATCCGCGTGAAGCGGGCATCCATCTGCGGCACCGACATCCACATCTACAACTGGGACGAATGGGCGCAGCGCACCATTCCCGTGCCCATGGTCATTGGCCATGAGTTCGCGGGCGAGATCGTCGAGGTGGGCTCCAACGTCTCCGACTTCTTCCCCGGCCAGATTGTCAGCGGCGAGGGGCACGTGGTTTGCGGGCGCTGCCGCAATTGCCTGGCTGGCCGGCGGCAGTTGTGCGCGAACACCAGCGGCGTGGGCGTCAATCGGCCCGGCTGCTTCGCCGAATACATCGCCCTGCCCATGAGCAATGTCTGGGTGCACGCGCCGCACGTCGACCTGGACGTCGCGTCCATCTTCGACCCGTTTGGAAACGCGGTGCACACGGCGCTCAGCTTCCCGGTGCTGGGCGAGGACGTGCTGGTCACCGGCGCGGGTCCCATCGGCCTGATGGCGGCGGCGGTGGCGCGGTTCGCCGGCGCTCGGTTCGTGGTCATCACCGACGTAAACCCGTACCGGCTGGAGCTGGCCGCGAAGATGGGCGCCACGGCCGTGGTGGACGTGCGCCATCGCACGCTTGCCGAGGTGCAGCGCGAGCTGGGCATGAAGGAGGGCTTCGATGTGGGCCTGGAGATGTCCGGCAACCCGCAGGCGTTCGCGGACATGGTGGCGAACATGAGCCACGGCGGCAGGATCGCGCTATTGGGAATCCCGTCCGAGCAGATCCTCATCGACTGGCGCACGGTGATTTTCGGCATGCTCACTATCAAGGGCATCTACGGCCGGGAGATGTACGAGACCTGGTACAAGATGACGGTGATGCTGCAATCGGGTCTGGACATTCGTCCGGTGATCACGCACAAACTGCCGTGGGCGGAGTTCGAACAAGCGTTCGAGATCATGCGCGAGGGCCGCTCGGGGAAGGTGATTCTGGACTGGGCAGCGTAGCTATCGGCGCGGTTCGTTGTAGGTGAATCCGAGCTGGACGCGGATCTCGCTGCCCGGGAACTCGGACGGCAGCGGCGGAAAGGGATTCGACGCGCTGACCCCGGCCACTGCGGCGCGATCGAACGCCTCGGTCCCCGAAGGCGACGAAATCACCAGCTTGGGCACCGATCCATTGCGGGCGATGATGAACTGCAGGGTGACGTAACCGCGGCGGCCCATGTGCGCGCTCTCCGGAATCACCGCCAGCCAGTTTTTCTTCACCGCCAGCAGCACCTGGATCAGATAGGGCCGGAAGTTGACCCCGTGCGGATCGCTCAGCAGCTGCGGCGTCACCAGGTTCTTGTAAGGCGAGGGCAAGCGGCCGAACGCGTCGGGCCGGTTGGGCGAGTACGTCTCCGGATCCTGCACTTCCATCCCCGCGCCGCTGTCGCGCACGGAGTTATGGGAGGCTTCCTCCACCGTCAACGGATGGATGGGCATGTTTCCGAAGTCGATGCGGCGGTTGTTCGTGCCGGTGGGCGTGCCCACGTTCTGCATGGCCAGCTTCGGTTCTTCGGCCTGAATGCGCGGGGGCGGAGCGGGCGTGTCCACTCCCGGCGGAGGCAACTGCGGCCCGCGGGTGGCCGACTCGATCTTCGGCGGCGCGGGCATGGCGGGAGTGGCGGGTTTGGGCGCCGGCGGCGGCGCGGGCGGGGCAGGCGCCTGGAACTGGCGGGGCGGAACCGGCGCCCGCAGGCGCGATTTTGCCAGCAGCTCGTCCAGGTTCACCTGGTCGGCCGCTTTTCCCGGATTTGGCTCTTTTTGCGTGAGCCTGAGCGGAGGGGCCACCAGGCGGGTGGCATGTTGCAGTTCCGCGGCCACATCTTCCTCGGGAGCCGGAGGACCCGAGGGCAGGCGCGACAGCAGTATCAGCAGGCCGGCGATGGCCGCATGCACCAGCAGCGAGCCGATGCCGTCGCGGAGCCAGCGCCGCGGGCTGCGGTCCGGAGTCCAGTCGAGGAGCAGGTTAAGTTCGTCACCGGTCCGCTTCTGCATCAGGGGATCAAAAGGAAAAGACGCCGCGCGGGAGCCCGAAGTTGCCCGCTCCAACCTTTACCGAACCAGTTGTTCGCGGACGCGCCCGGTATGTTCTTCAATCTTAGCAAGGATTTCCAGCGCCACCTCCAGCGCGGCAAGGCCTTCCTCGCCCGTCACCGCCGGTGCGGAGCGCGTGGCCACGCTTTCGAGGAACGCCGCCAGTTCGAGCTTGAGCGGCTCCGATTTTTCCACCGGCACCGCCTCGCAGTGAATCTCTTTTCCCTCGGCGCCGTCCGGGCATTCCCGCACCGTGAAGGTGAGCAGGTCCTGGCGCTGATAGTCGAGCGAGATGTATTGGCTCGGCTGAAAGACGCGCAACTTGCGCACGCGCTCGGTGGAAACGCGGCTGGCCGTGAGGTTGGCGATGCAGCCGGTGGGGAAGGCCAGACGGACGTTGGCAATATCCACCTTATCGGTGAGAATGGGCAGCCCGGCGGCGCGGATCTCCTCGGGCGGGCGGCCCACGAGGCTCAGCACGACGTCCACGTCGTGGATCATCAGATCGAGCACCACGTCCACGTCCAGGCTGCGCGGCGTGAACACGCTCATGCGGTGGACCTCGAAGAACAGCGGCGTGGTGCGAATGCGCCGCAGGGCCATCACAGCGGGATTAAACCGCTCCAGATGTCCCACCTGCAGGATGCGGCCATGGTGTCGCGCGGCGCCTATCAGACGGCGGGCGGAAGCGGCGTCGGAAGCGATGGGCTTCTCCACCAGCACATCGATGCCATTCTCAAGCAGCCGGCAGCCGACGTCGGCGTGGGCTGATGTGGGCACCGCGACGACGGCGGCGTCGATGGTCCCGGTCAGCTCGTCGAGCGTGGGCACGGCCCGGCAGCCGAACTCCGCCGAGGCGGCCGCGGCGCGATCGGGATTGGTGTCGACTACGGCCACGAGTTGGGCCTGGGGGCAATTGCGCAGGACGCGCAGGTGATTCCGGCCGAACGAACCGGCGCCGGTTACGGCGATTCGAACTGGTTGCACTGCATCGAGCGTATCACCCTGGCAAGGGACCCGCGGCGCCAGCCGCAGCCGCCACCGTGCGGTCAATGTCGGCGTCGCTATGGGCGGCGGAAACGAAGCCTGCCTCGAACTGCGATGGGGCCAGATAAATGCCCCGATCCAGCATCGCGTGGAAGAACTTCGCGAAGCTGGTTGTGTTTGATTTACTGGCTGAAGACCAATCACTTACAGCTTCTGAAGTAAAGAAAAACGTGAACATTGATCCCACGCGGTTCACCGTGGTTCCCGGCGGCGGATTCGCGGTCAGGCGCGCCGTCCGCTCTTCCAGCGTGCGGTAGATCTCGGGGTGGTCCCGGAGATTCCGCAGCGTCGCCAGCCCGGCCGCCACCGCCACGGGATTGCCGGACAGCGTGCCCGCCTGGTAGATGGGGCCCGCCGGCGCCACGCGGCTCATGATGTCGGCCCGGCCACCGTAGGCAGCCAGCGGCATCCCGCCGCCGACAATCTTACCGAGCGTGGTGAGATCGGGACGGATGCCGTACCGCTGCTGGGCACCACCGAGGGCCAGACGGAAGCCGGTCATCACCTCGTCGAAGATCAGCACGGCGCCGTGGCGGGCGGTCAGCTCGCGCAGGGCCTCGAGGAAACCGGGGGCGGGCGGGACGCAGCCCATGTTGCCCCCCACGGGTTCAACAATCACTGCAGCAATTTCGTAGCCCCGCTCATCGAAAGCTTTCTCAACCGCCGCTATCGAGTTGAACGGCAACGCGATGGTCGTTTCCGCGAAGGCGCGGGGAACGCCCTGGGTGTCGGCGATTCCGAGCGTGGCCATGCCCGAGCCGGCCTTCACCAGCAGCGAGTCCACGTGGCCGTGATAGCAACCTTCGAACTTGACGGTGAGATCGCGCCCGGTGAATCCGCGCGCCACCCGCAGCGCGCTCAT
>CAYVPZ010000373.1:0-5358 GCA_964453955.1 uncultured Solibacteraceae bacterium
GGCGATGGACTGGGCGTCCTCCGGCACGCCGTCGGTGGCCATGGACTGCAGCGTCTGCAACTGCTTCTGGGCGAGCTGGCAGACCCCCAGCAGGTAAGTGACGGGCGTGCGCAATTCGTGGCCGGCGAGCTCCATGAAACGGCGCTTGGCCTCGTTGGAACGGGCCAGTTGATTGGTGTTCTTCTGCAACTGGCGGGTCATCTCGTCAAAGTCACGGGCCAATTCTCCCAGCTCGTCCTTGCGGAAGGCCTTGTCCTTTTCCGCGCCGGAGAGCAGCATTTTGCGCCCGTCGGCCACGGTCCGAATGCCACCGCCCACGGTGAGCGGGATGAAAACCTTGCGCGCGGTGCGGGCGACGACGTCGGCCATGGTGTCGCGGGCGTCGCTCGACGCGGTGATGTCGAGAAAAACCAGCTCGTCGGCGCCCTGATCGTTATAGCGCTCGGCTAGCTCCACCGGATCTCCGGCGTCGCGCAGGTTTACGAAGTTGACGCCCTTCACCACGCGTCCGGCGGTGACGTCGAGACAGGGGATGATTCGTTTGGCCAGCATCAGAGTTCCACGAAGTTCTTCACGATGCGCAGGCCGAGCGGCCCGGACTTTTCGGGATGGAACTGCACGCCGAACACGTTGCCGCATTCGAGCGCCGCCGTGTAGGGGATCGCGTACGTGCAGGTGGCGGCCGTGGCTTCCACCACCGGCGCATAGTAGCTGTGGGCGAAGTAGAGATAAGGGCTCGCGGCCACGCCGTCGAACAGGCGCGCGTCGGGGGTCACGTCCAGGTTGTCCCAGCCCATGTGCGGCACGCGTACATCCGCGGCGAAACGGCGAACGGTTCCCGGGAACAGCGCGAGGCCGGCGCATTCCGGCGCCTCCTCGCTGCGCTCGAACAGCGCCTGCAAGCCGAGACAAATGCCCAGAAACGGCACCCCGGCGCGGATGCGCTCAACCAGTGTTTGGCGCACGTCGAGCGAATCGAGCGCGCGCATGATTTGCCCGAAATGGCCCACGCCCGGAAGGATGATCTTTGTGGCGCGGCCGAGCGACTCGGCATCGCGAATCACTTCGAACCGGGCGCCAATCGCGGCGAGCGTGTTTTGGACGGACAGGAGATTGCCCGCGCCGTAATCGAGAATCGTGATCATAAAGTATTAGCCGCCGATGAACACAGATGAACGCGGATAAGATTTTGGAATCGGCGTTTATCTGCGTTTATCGGCGGCCAATTCCTCATAACAACCCTTTTGTCGACGGCAACTGGTCCTTCAGCCGCTCGTCCTTCGAACAGGCGTAGCGCATGGCTCGCGCAAAACATTTAAAGATGGCTTCGATTTTGTGGTGGCTCGATCGGCCGTAGAGAACCCTGGCGTGCAGGTTTGCGCCCGCATGGTTGACGAAACCGCCGAAGAAATCTTCCACCAGCTCCACCTGCAGGTCGCCGACCAGGCGGACCTTCACCAGGTCCTTGTAGACGAGCGCGGGACGGCCCCCCAGATCCACCGCCACCACGGCGAGTGTTTCGTCCATGGGCAATACGAAATAGCCCGCTCGATTGATGCCGCGCCGGTCCCCCAGCGCTTTGGCGAAGAGCTGGCCGAGCGCGATGCCCACATCCTCCACGGTGTGGTGCTGGTCCACGTCCAGGTCGCCAGCGGCCTTCAGCTTCAGGTCGAACGCGCCGTGTTTCGAGAACAGCTCCAGCATGTGATCGAAGAAGCGAATGCCCGTGGAGATTTCGTACGCGCCCGCGCCGTCGATGTTCAACCGGCCGGAGATCTGCGTTTCCTTGGTATTCCGCGTTATGGATGCGCGACGCACAGCAGGTCCTCCAGTTCGTTGATGTCCTTCAGCACGGCGGCGGCGCCTTCCTGTTCGAGCAGGCGCGCGAGTTCCTCGTCGCCGGCGGCGATTCCGAAAAAGGCCACGCCGGCCGCGCTGGCGCTGCGCGCGTCATCCACCGTGTCGCCGATATAGAGCAGTTCCTTGCCGGGCCGCTGCGCCATGATTCGCAGCAAGCCTTCCGGGTCGGGCTTGAACTTCACGACGTCGTCGGAAGTGACCATCAGGAAGCGGCCCTGCCAGCCTTCGCGCCCCAGCGTGATGCCGGCCTCGAGCATGTTGCGCCCGGTGAAGATGGCCAGCTCGTAACGGCTGGCGAGATTCTCCAGCAGGCCCGGCTTCGCCAGCCAGCGCTCGCGATGGATGAGTCCCTGTTCGAGAAACAGATGATTGAAGTACTCAACCACTGTGTCGTATTCGACAGTGACGCCAAGGTCGGCGCAGATTCTTTGCGACAGCTCCCAGTCGTTGTTCCAGCCGCCCTGGTTCTTGTACTTCTGGATGACCGCGCGCTCGATGATGCGCCCGGTGAAGTGCTGGACGGTGCGAACGATGGTCTCGCGATACGATTCGGAGACGTCCACCAGCACGCCGTCCATGTCGAAGACGATGATGGACGCGCTCGTCACCATATCTGTTGCAACTCCCCGAGGAAGCGGCGAACCTGGTCGCGCGTGCCCACCGTGACGCGCACGCAGCCGGCAATTTCGTAACTGCGGTCGCGCACCAGCACGCCGCGGCGGCGCAATTCGTCGCGGATGGGAATGGCGCGCTCGCCCGCCTGGAACAACACGAAATTCGCCTGGCTGGCGAAATAGGGGATGGCCAGCTCTTCGAGCCCCACATAGAGCAGCTCGCGAGCGGCCAGCACTTCGGTGACGTATTTGCGGATGTAGTCCGTGTCCGTGACCGCCGCGCGCGCCGCGAGCGCGCCCATCGTGTTCACGCTGTACGGCGATTGCGCTTTGTGCAGGAACTCCACATTGCCCGATTGCGAGAACAGGCATCCGACGCGCATAGCGGCCATGCCGAACACTTTCGAGAACGTGCGGCTGACGAAAAGATTGGGGTAGTCGTCGAGGAGCGGCAGCATGGTCACGCCGCAGAACTCGTAATAGGCTTCATCCACCAGCACCGCCGCGCCCTCGGCTTTTTCGAGGATTTGCTCCAGATTCGCTCGCGTGGTTCCCGTGCCGGTGGGGTTGTTTGGATTGGCGATCAGCACCGCGCGCGTGGCGGGCGTTATGGCGTCCAGCAGCTCTTCGAACGGGAACGCCAGCTTGTCGCGCCGGTAAGGCACCTCGCGCACGCGGGCGCCGGCCACTTCGGCGTAAAACCGGTACATGGCGTAGGAAGGCGCGAGCGTGATCACCTGGTCGTCGTCATCCACGTAGGTGTTGATGAGCACCTGGATGGCCTCGTCGGTGCCGTTGGTGAGGATGAAGTCGTCGGGGTCCGCGTTGAAGTACGCGGCCAGATCGCGCTTCGCGTCGCCGTATTCGGGATAGACGGCGAGCTGCGCTTCCGAGAGGTGCTGTTTGAGGAATTCGATGACGCGGGGGGACGCGCCCACGGTGTTCTCGTTGAAATCGAGACGGAGCTTGTCGGCGCGGCCGGCGGTGGGCGGCGAATAGGGGGCCATGCGCAACACGGCCTCGCGGGGTTCCAGCACGCCGGGCGGAAGATCGGCGAAACGTCCCTCCCTCCTAGGCATGGCCGGTCTCCATTGGCACAGACTTGTGGGGCAGGATTGTATCCTGCGCGCGAGTTCGTAACCCGCGCATCGCGCCGATTGGAAATCGGCGCGGAGGTTGCAAACGTTGCAAACCTGCCCCACAGCGCAGCATGGCCGCAACCCACCGGCAGGCGGGGCTGAGAGCCCCGCGCAGGCCCGACCACAGGCGAAGGACGAATGCCGACCTTCGACCCCGGTTGTGCCGGGTGGGCGGCCTTGTCCCTCGATAAGGTGTGCTCTGATCTCCGCCCGTGGCCAGCGGATAAGGCGACCACCGCGGCTTCGCCCCTGGCCGAGCCTGCCCCACATTGAATCGGTCAATCGGCGCCAAGGCGCACCTCCACCGAGCGAGCATGCGCTTCCAGGCCCTCGGCGCGGGCCAGTGTGGTGACGGTGGGCGCGAGATTCGCCAGCCCGTCACTCGTGAGCTCCTGCACCGAGATGACCTTCACGAAATCGGCCGAGGAGAGGCCGCCGCGGATGCGCGCCACGCCGGACGTGGGCAGAACGTGATTCGGTCCGGACGCGTAGTCGCCCGCGGCTTCCGTGCTCAGCGGCCCAAGAAAGACGCTGCCAGCGTGTTGAGTCCCGCCGAGAAGCGACGCATCGTGCAATGCCAGGTGTTCCGGCGCAAGCCGGTTCGACGCCGCCACCGCCAACTCCAGCGACGCAACCAGCACCGCAGCGCTGTTATTGCGGATGGCTGCGGATGCCACGGACGCTGTCGGCAGAGTCGCGAGCTGGCGCGATATCTCCGCTGCTACGCTCTCAGCCAGGCCGCGCGATGTGGTGAGAAGGATGGCCGAGGCCTCCACATCGTGCTCCGCCTGCGCCAGCATGTCCGCGGCGATCCAGCGCGCGTCGCCCTCGGCGGCGATGATGACGATTTCGGTGGGACCGGCGACAAAATCGATGCCTACTTCACCGGCCAGCAGCTTTTTTGCGGCGGCCACATAGATGTTGCCGGGACCGACGATGCGATCCACTTTCGGCACGCTTTCGGTGCCGAACGCCATGGCCGCGATAGCCTGCGCGCCTCCCATGCGAAACACGTTGCCCACACCCAGCCATCGCGCAACGCCCAGAATCTCCGCGCTGGGGTTCGGCGAGGCGACGCAGATGGTGCGGACGCCGGCCACCTGCGCGGGAATCACCGTCATCAGCAGCGTGGAGGGCAGCGGATACCGGCCCGCCGGGATGTACGCGCCCATGGATTCCAGAGGCCGGACGATGTGGCCCAGGCGCCTGCCGTCGCCGCAATTCACCCAGGTCTCCCGCGGCAACTGCATTTCCGCAAATGCGCGAATGTTTTTCGCGGCGGTCTCCACGGCCCGCAGGAAATCGGGGTTCAATGGCGCGGCGAGGTCCTCTTCGGGCACCCGAACCTGCTGCAAATCGAGCCCATCGAACCGGCGCGCGTATTCGATGAGCGCGACATCCCCGCGCCTGCGCACGTCGTCGAGAATGGGCGCCACCACCCGCTCCGCCTCGGCCAGCCGCGCGGCTTTCCGCGTAAACAGCTCCTGCGCGTCGCTAATATCCAGAATTCGCAACATAATTACATCACGATTTTGTTCAGGGGATACTCGACAATGCCTTGCGCGCCGGCTTCCTTGAGCCGCGGGATGATGGTGCGCACGGTGGATTCGTCGAGGATGGTGTTTACCGCGAACCAGTCGCTGTCGCTGAGGCTGGAAATGGTGGGCTTCTTCAGCGCGGGCAGCACGGCCAGCACCGCCTCCAGCTCGCCCTTTTGCACGTTCAGCATCAACCCCACTTTGCCC
>CAYVPZ010000374.1:0-5353 GCA_964453955.1 uncultured Solibacteraceae bacterium
ATCCCAGCTCCAGGGTGAGCCGCGCGAAGGGACTGATGTAGGTCACGTGCTGGAGGAAGCTCACCGAATCAAGCGAAGTGCCGTAGTCCAGCCGAATCCAGTCAGTCACCTGCGCATGGTCCACAATCGCGGCGGACATGGTTCGCAGGGCCGGAAAACCGTCCTGTTGCCCGCCGGCGGCGGCCGCGCCATCCTGGGAGGGGGACGGCAGCGAGATCTGCCGCGCCGTCAAAGTGATTTCGGGCCCCCCGCCGTCGCGCGTCCAGCTGGTGCGGAACCCCGCCGTGGGCATCCCCGACCGTGCCATGTAGCCGACGTTGCCGCTCAGCAGCAGCCGGTTCCGTTCATAAAGCGACGTCGCCAGCGCAAAAGCCGTGCCCAGGTCCGCCTGCGCCGTCGCCGCGCCGATGGACCCGTTATCGCCGGCGGAAAGCTCCACCAGACCTCGTGTATCGCTGAAAGGGTTGGGCCTGCTGGCGGGCCGGGGCTTCACCGTCTGGATGACGGGAAGCATCCGCATCACCGGCCGCGTGTCCATGGACGACTTCAGCGTCCACTTCCAGTCGTCGCTCATCAGCGCGCCATCGCCGGGCGCCGCATACACCAGCTCGACCGAGCTGAGCACGCTGGCCATGTTGATGTAGAGCAGGCTCTGCACGCCCGGCTGCACGGAGATGCCGTGTTTCAGCGCCGGCACGAAACTGGCCAGGGAGACGCGAACCGAATAGAAATCGCCGGGCGGGAGGGAAGCGAATCCGAAGATGCCGCGTTCGTTGGTCAGCGCCTGCTGGATCACCCGCTCATAGCGGTTCATCAGGAACACGTTGGCGCCCATTTGCGGGATGCCGCTGTTATCGCGGACGAAGCCGGCGATGCTGCCCGACAGCGGTACCGACAACATCGAGCCACACCACGCCGGCAGGCCCAGACAGACGGTCGCGAGAGCTGTCGCAGCGAGTTTTCGCTTCAGCGTCGTCATCCCAACCAACAAACAAACGTCCCGGCACGGCCGCAGCCCGGCTGCGCCGCCGTGTTCTATGTTACCGTAAACGTGGCCGCGGGAGTCAGCACCTGGTTGCGGTTCTTGTCCGTAACCTTCAGCCGGATCGTGTATTGTCCGGGCGCCAGCTTATCCAGCGACAGGATCTTCTCCACTGTCACCTGTTGCGCGGACGCTCCGGGAAGCGTCGCAACGTCCTCGGTATAATCGAAAACCTTCTCGTTGGTGCCGTCCTTCGTCACCGAGTACTCGATGCTGCCGTTCGGCTTTTTCGTCTTCTCGTCGGCGCCGAAATTATAGAACTGCTCGTAGATGCCCAGCTTCTCGGTGTGATTGAACGTGTCCGTCACCCTCGGCCGCACCTTGGAATCGCCGATCACGAACTGTCCGGCGCCGATGCTTCGCGTGGGCACCTTTTCGATCAGGTCCGCCAGAATGAGGCTGCTCTGGCCGAGTTTCTCCTCGTCGAAGTGGGGCACGTTCAAAGCCACCTCGTAGTTGGTCATGGTGCCGCCCACGATGTCCTTGGCCACCACATTCAGGCGGTACATGCCGGGGGCCAGCGGAATGATCTTCTGATACACCGCCGAGCCCTGCATGGTCTTATCCAGCAGCGCCGACGCCGTCTCCACCGTCACCGGGTCCTCGAACGTGGTAATCACGCGGCGGGACATCGATGTGATGCGCCCGAAAATATTCACCGTGGCGCGAGCGTAGTTATCCTTGGTCTTGTACTGCAGATCCCGTTTCTCGAAGTATATGGTGATGGGGGTCAGCACCGTGGAATCGGTGACCCGCACGTAATCGATCCGCACCCGCATGGGCAGCGAGTTGTAGCGGATGTTGGTGCTGATCACCTCTTCGAGATCCTTGTACTTCACCGTCGGCGGCTTGAGCAGCTTGTAGAAGTTCTCGATGCGCGTGAACTCCTGCATGCTCTCGGGCAACAAATCCTGCGAGACCCCCATGTGCGTTCCATCCGAGCGCTGGAACATATCCTGGGTCTTGGAGGAGATGCCCAACTGCTCGTTCATGGTCAGGCCGGCGTTGGGCACGTAAACCAAAGCGTCTTTCTCGGACGGGTCCATGGTCATGTGAAACTCGCCGGACATGGTGGGATCGACGAACTCGATGATTACGTTGCTCCCCACGCCTTCGATGTAGCGGTAGCGCCAATCCTCGAATGGATACGTCGAGGTCTCGCCCCCCCCTTCCTCCATGGGCCGCTCATAGGTGCCGCCGGAGGGATGCGACTCGATCTCGTCCGGTGGGCCGTACATAATGTAAATGCGCCCGCGGTCCGTTCTCCACCCCGCGATGCCGGACGCGTAGTGGTCGTTGGCGTAGGCAATGCGCCGGTAGTGCTCTTCCTTGAACTCGTTCTCCTCGGTGTCCGGCGTGGGGTCGCGCCGCAGCCAGAACTGCTCGACGAAGCTCTGCCGTTCCTCGTCCGTCTGCAGGTCCTTGAAGGCCTTCCGCTCTTCGTCGGTGATGATGTAGACGACGTCCTCGTTCAGCCACTTCTTCCAGGGAGTCTCCAACTCCTTGCGCAGCTTCGCCTCTTTCTTTTTCTTCTCCTTTTCCGTCATGGGCTTGGCGATGGTTTCGCTGGCGCCAGTGGAAGTCCCGGAGGAAGTGGCGGATGGGGAGGTTGCCGTGCCGGTCTGGTTCTGGCCCGCGGCCAGCAGAAGGATAGAGCCGAGCACCAGCGCCGACGCTGCGCCAAAAAGAGAAAGCGCCTTGAAACTCATAAGTTACACTACCTTGAGTCTACGTGGAAGACTGTTCCAATTTTAAGTCCCGCACCGGTGGCCGTCAAGGAGACGCTACCCCGGCCGGGACGGTTTCCGTAAGAAAGGTTACACCTGCATGGTTCCGCCGGTCCAACCAGGCCTGAGAACATTCGGCTGCCTGCGACACTTACCGCACGGAGGGCGTTGCTGCCGGTGCCCTTCTCCACGATTGCGAATACTCCGGCTTTTGTTCAGCAAGGCCGGGGCCGTCACTTCATCTTTCATTCGACGGCCCCGGCGCATGTTCCCCCTCCCGAACCCGCAGCCTTCGCGGCAACACCTGTGCCAGCGGGTCACGCGGGCCGCCTCCAGGCCCACCAAAGCAACCACCCCAGCACGGCCAGAATGCTGGCCGACTGCGCCAGCTTCGCAATGCGCATTTCCAGCCCGCCATCGTAGACCAGACGAATGTCGCAAGGCCCGCTGCACCGTGGCTCGATAATCATAAAGCCCAGGCCATCGCGCCGGATCGGGCGCGGCTGGCCGTTCGCCGTGGCCCGCCAGCCCGGATGATAACTGACCTGAACAAACACCACCTGCCGCGGCTGGAGCGAAGCGGAAATGGCGGCCTCGTGCTGGTTCTTCCACACGAAACCGGCGCCGGGTAACGAAGGGTCTTCCAGTGCCGCGTCGAGCGGGCGGACCAATTCAACCTTGAGCACATTGATGGGCGCCTTCGCCACCGCGTCGCCGGGAAGGATCACATGCGCCAATGATTCCGTCCGCTCGGGCACCCCGTAGATGACATCGGCGCCATTCCGCCACAGCTCCGGCAAAACGCCCCGAAACTTTCCCGGGTCGTGCCAGACGCCCGGATAGGAATCGCGGGTGCCCGGCCCACTCACAATCACCGCTTTTGCGCCGAGAAGCCGAAACCACATGGCGGTGGCCGCGCCGTCTTTCTCGGTGTACGGGATGCCATACTGCATAACCGGGATTTCCGGGTTGCCGATTCCCTGGCCAAAGCCGCCGCCAATCTGCGGCGAGTCGGAAAAAGCGTTCAGCCAAAATTGAATGGAACCGGTGGCCACCACCCGCCTGTCCGGCAGGTTCGCCTCGAGCCATCGCGACGCCTGGTATTCGACGGTCTGGTGAATGTCGATGGGACGAATAATCGCCCGCGCATACCGCCGGTAATTCCACGTTTGCAGGGCTCCGCCAATCAGCAAAGCCAGCGCCAGCCACGTCTGGTACCTTCCCGCGGCCCGAATCAGAAGCGGGCCCACGACGAACGCCAGGAACAGGCAAACCGCAATCTCCATCTCGATGTGATACCGGTCCGCCTGCGGCATCAGGTAGACGTGCAGCCACTCCGCCGGCAGCGCCAGCGCGGCCGTCAGGAGGAGAAACCAGGAGCCGAACCGCACGCCGAGTGATGCTCGATACCTGGCCAGAACCCACCAGACACCGGCGCCGGCCACCACCAGCAGCCCCGCGTACTCCAGTTGCCGAAGGCCCAATGGGTAGTACCCGACGGTGAACTGAGCATTCCGCTGAATGTCGGCAATGGTGGAGGGAGGAATCCACGGTGCCGCCAGACCATAGGCGAGCACGCCGATGAGTGCCGAAAACCCCAGAATGCGGTGTAGAGCAGGCGTTTTCGCCTGCGCTCCCCAACGCGCCAGCAGATAACTGATCACCGCAATCGCCAGTGAAAAAGTTCCCACCCAGTTCGTTAACGCCACGGAGGCCAGCAAAATACCCGCGATTATGCCCGGGAGCGGCGCCATTCTCCGCAAGGCCAGGTGCAGCGCCAGAATCGCAAACAGCAGCAGCGTGAGCGCGGCCACATGGGGACCATCCCCGTAAACCACCAGGGCCTCCAGCCGGCGGGCAATCCACAGCCCGGCGTCGGCGCGTATCGAAGGCATCAGAAAGGCGGATGGCGAAATGAGCGAGTAAAGGAGCGACGCGGCCATGCTCAGCTTGAGATTGCCCGAAAGCGCGTACGCCAGGAACATCAGCGCTACGGGGCCCAGGCAATAGAAGGCCCCGCCGACGAGGTGGTGCGCCAGCGCGGGCGAAATCCGCAGCAACCATGCGGCCGCGGCTACCAGCGCGTGCAGAAGCGGCGGGTAGGCGTTCTGAAAGGGAATGCCGCCGTACCACAGAGGGAACCAGGTGAGATCGCGCGGGTGCTCCAGAATATAGCGGCTGATCCCGATATATGCGCCCTCGATGGAATTCATGTGCGCCAGGTATTCCGTGTGGAACAGCCGGAAGCAGATGAAAAGGTTGAGGGCGAGGAGCAACCCCGCGCCCGCAAGTGTCGCGCGGGTTAAGAGTTTCACCGTGGGCGGTTCGCTGCCCAAGTTTACGAGTCTAGCATCAGCTCCCGCGCCGAGCCCCCTCCCCCGCAATGCTATCCTCGAATTCTGAGAACCGATGCTGGAGACCAAACCGTCCGTAGAACCACTGCACGACGCGAATCCCCAGGAGACCGGCGAATGGCTGGAAGCTCTGGAACAAATCGTTGACGAGGAAGGCCCCGAGCGCGCCTCCTTCCTGCTCAAGCGGCTGCTCGAACGCGGCGCCAACTGGGGCGTCACCGCGCCGCTGA
>CAYVPZ010000375.1:0-5335 GCA_964453955.1 uncultured Solibacteraceae bacterium
GCGCCGGTATCAAGTGCGAACCACTCTGACATGTCATGGCAATAGTGTTCGGTTAGATTCCGGAGCAGGACGTCCGATTCGGGTCCGATTTTCGAGATCACGAGATTTGGAAGCGGCATGAAGGTGGATGGTCACCTGCTCCATTTGATTTTACTTTCGGCTCGAACATTCAGCGGAACCGCGATTACTCCCGCTAGCACCGCACTGTCTGGGGATCCGTCTAACTGGACGAAAACTGGGTTTATCGGAAACTAATGGCACGGGGCGCCTCAAGGCTCAAAACTCGCACTTCTTGCAACTGGCGCAACTAAAACGGGCAGCAGGGAGCGTGTCGTAGCAAAGGAACAGGAAACAGCCCGAACTTTCCCGCCCCCGGTTGGCGTATACTCCGGAGGAGCGTCCTATGAGCCTGAGAGATTTCATTCACAAGCAATTCATCGAGGTCCTGACCTGGGAGGAGCCCGAGGACGGTATCCTCGCCTGGCGGTTCCCCATGCAGGACATGGAGATCATGAACGGCGGCAGGCTGACCGTGCGGGATTCGCAGGTGGCCATGTTCGTCAACGAGGGCAAGATTGCCGATGTGTACGGGCCCGGGCTGTACACGCTGACCACGCAAAACATGCCCATCCTGACGGACCTGATGAACTGGGACAAGATGTTCAAGTCGCCCTTCAAAAGCGACGTGTACTTCTTCTCCACGCGGCTGCAGACCGACCAGCGCTGGGGCACGGCCACGCCGATTACCATCCGCGATAAGGATTTCGGCATGGTGCGTCTGCGCGGGTACGGCATCTACACGTGGCATGTGGCCGATCCGAAGGTCTTCTACACGAAGGTCAGCGGGACGCGCGATACCTACCGGGTGCCCGATCTGGAAGGGCAGCTTCGCAACACCATCATCGGATTGATGACGAACACGTTCGCGCAGAGCACGGTTCCGTTCCTGGACATGGCGGCGAATCAGGTGGAGCTGGCCGGAAAGATCTCGGAACTGGCGAAGCCGGTGTTCGCGGATCTGGGGCTGGAGCTTTCTTCCTTCGTGGTGGAGAATCTCTCGCTGCCAGACGAGTTGCAGGCGCTGCTGGACAAGCGGATTGGGATGAACATGGTGGGCGACATGAGCCGCTTTACGCAGTTCGAGGTGGCGCAGTCGATGCCCATCGCGGCCGCGAACGAGGGCGGCGGCGCGGCGGGCGTGGGCGTGGGGCTGGGCGCGGGCATGGCCATGGCGCAGAATATGATGGCGGCGATGAAGCCGGCGCAGCCGGGGCCGGAAGCGGCTCCACCGGTGGCTGGCGGCCCTTCGGCAACGCCTCCAGCGCCTCCAGCGGCGGGCGCAGCGGGCGCAGACACCAAGTTCTGCCTCGATTGCGGCAAGGGAATTCCGAAGCGGGCGAAGTTCTGCCCCGACTGCGGCGCGCAACAGCCCTGAAAATCGCATAAGATAATGCAATGGCCGAACGTGGCGTGGAATGGTTGATTGAAGCACACGGTTGCGACGCCGGGCGGCTGGCCTGCCGGGCCACGCTCGAATCGCTGTTTGATGTCCTCACCAGCGCGCTCGATTTGCATCCGTTGCAGAAGACGCGCTGGCACCAGTTTCCGGTGACCGGCGGAATCACTGGTGTGAGCCTGCTTACCGAGTCGCATCTCACCTGCCATACGTTCCCGGAGCACGGGTCCATTTGCGTGAACGTGTTCTGCTGCCGCGAGCGGCCGGATGCGGATTTCGCGACGCTCCTGACGCGGGAGCTGTGCGCGAGGCGCGTGGAGGTGCGGCGGGTGGTGCGGTCCTGGCAGCCGTGAGCCAGCCGGCGGCGAATTGCCCCTCGTGCGGGGCGCCGGTGGTCTTCCGCTGGTCCGGATCGGTGCAGACCGTGTGCCCCTTCTGCAAGTCGATTCTGGTGCGCACCGATGTCGATCTGGCAAAGGTCGGCGCGGTGGCGGATCTTCCGCCGGACAGTTCCCCCATACAGATCGGCACCGAGGGCGTGGTGGACAACAAGGCGTTCACGGTGCTGGGCCGGATTCTCTACGAGTACGAGTTCGGCGGCTGGAACGAGTGGCACGTGGTGTACAACGACGGCGTCAGCGGCTGGCTCTCCGACGCGCAGCTCGAATACGACGTGTCCTGGCAGGTGCAGCCGGCGCCTCCACCGAGCGCATTTCCTCACAATCCGGAGCGGGAGCAGGAGTTTTCGTGGGGCGGCCGGACGTATCAGGTGACCTCGGTTACGCGGGCACATTATAAGGGCGTCGAGGGCGAATTGCCGTTCCAGTACTGGGACAAAGCCGACGTGGTTTTTGCCGACCTGCGCACGTGCGACGAGCAGTTCGGCACCATCGACTACACGGAGAATCCTCCGCTGTTGTTTCTGGGGCGCGCCGTCGGGTTCGACGATTTGCGATTAAAGAACCTGCGCGAATTCGAGGGCTGGCGGCGATGAGCAGCGCGGCCGTGACTCCACCGGTGGTGAAGGCGAAGGCGCTCCATTGCGCCAACTGCGGCGGCCCGGTGGAGCTGCGGGGTTTCGGCCATACTCTGTCGGTGGTGTGCCCGCAATGCCTTGCGGTGCTGGACGTCTCCACGCCGCTGGTGCAGATTCTGCAGCGCGCGCAGGAGGCGCAGGAGCAGGCCCAGCCGAAGATTCCGCTGGGCACGCGTGGAAAGATCGAAAACGTCACGTGGGAAGTAATCGGGTTTCAGGTTAGGCAGATCGTGGTGGACGATGTGCCGTACTCGTGGGACGAGTATCTTCTGTTCAACCCTTATTACGGATTCCGGTATCTTTCCGAATACGACGGGCACTGGAACTTCATTCGCACGCTGCCGCTGGCGCCGGAGACGGTGCCGGGCGTGAAGCCGGCGCTTCGGCTGCGCGGGGTCACTTACAAACATTTCCAGCACAGCAACGCCACCACGATTTTCGTTTTGGGTGAGTTTCCCTGGCGAGCGCACCGGGGAGAGACGGCGGTGGTGGACGATTTCATCGCGCCGCCGCGGATGCTGTCCGGCGAGCGGATGGACGGTGAGGTGGTGTGGTCGCTGGGCGAGTATTGGACGGGCGACCAGATTTGGAAGGCTTTTCAACTGCCGGGCCGGCCGAATCCCGCGGTGGGCGTCTACGCGAACCAGCCGTCGCCGCATCACGGGCGCGCGGGCGATATGTGGCGCGCGTCCATATGGATGCTGGTGGCGCTGGCGGCGTTGATGTTTTACTTCACCGTGTCGGCCCGGCGCGAGGAAGTGTTCACGGACCGCTACAACTTCTCGACCGGCGCGGGCGGAGAGCCCTCGTTTGTAACCCCGGTCTTCGAGTTGAAGGGGCGTCCGTCGAACGTGGAGTTACAGATTCATACGGACCTGGATAACAACTGGGCCTACTTCGACCTGGCCCTGATCAATCAGGACACTGGCCGCGCGTGGGACTTTGGCCGCGAGGTGAGTTACTACCACGGCAACGACGGAGGCGAGAGCTGGACCGAGGGCCGTTCGTCGGATTCGGTGAGCATACCCGCCGTGCCGTCGGGACATTACTACCTGCGCATCGAGCCGGAGATGGATTCGAAACAGCGGTCTTCCATGAGTTACACGGTCTCGATCCGCCGCGACGTGCCCACTTACTCGTTCTTCCTGATTGCGGCGGTTCTGCTGATGATTCCGCCAATCGTTTCAACGATGCGGATTGGAGCTTTTGAAACGGCGCGCTGGCGCGAGAGCGACTACGCGCCATCTACGAGAGGTGGCGGATGAAACTCTTTCTCGGCTGGGGCGTGCTTGTGCTGGGGATGACGGGCGTGGCGGAGCACAATGGCTGGAGTCTGGCCCGGATCAATCAGGTGGAGAACGTCCCCAAGACGGTGCGCGACAATCCTGGCGCGTATCGATCCACCTATGGTTACTACCACCGGTACATTGGAGGCAAGTAAGATATGAACGATTTTCACCTCGGTAATTTTGTGGGCGCAGTGGTCTACGCCGCACTCGGCATATTCATTTTCGCGGCGGCATTCTGGATCATCGACCGGATGACGCCCTATCACCTGTGGACGGAGATTGTGCACGACAAGAACCTGGCGCTGGCGGTATTGTTGGGGGCCATGTCCATTGGCATCTGCATCATCATTGCGGCGGCCGTTCACTAAAGCTTGACTGCCGCTCTATTCATCTCCGTCTTCCTGATCGCGGCCTGCGGACTCATTTATGAGCTGATCGCGGGCACGCTGGCCAGTTATCTGCTTGGCGACAGCGTCTTCGAGTTCTCCACCGTCATCGGCTGTTATCTGTTCGCCATGGGCGTGGGCAGCTTTCTGTCGAAATACCTTGTGCGCGGGTTGGTGGCGCGCTTCGTCTCCATCGAACTGATGGTGGCGGTGGTGGGCGGATTCTCGTCGGCCACGCTGTTTCTGGCGTTCGCCTACACGCAGGGGTTCCGGCTGATTCTGTACGCGGTGGTGCTGGCCGTCGGCATTCTGGTGGGGCTGGAGATTCCGCTGCTCATGCGCATTCTGAAGGAGCGCTTCCAGTTTCGCGACCTGGTGGCGCGCGTGCTGACCTTCGATTACCTGGGCGCGCTGGGGGCTTCCATACTGTTCCCGGTTTGGCTGGTTCCGAAACTGGGGCTGGTGCGGTCGGCACTGCTGTTCGGGCTGATGAATGCGGGGGTGGCGTTGTGGTCGACGTGGCTGTTCCGGGAGCAGATTGGACGGATTTACTCCCTGCGTGCGAGTTGCGTGGTGGTGACGATGGCGCTGGGCGTGGGCATGGTATTTGCCGAGACCATCTCCTCGGCAGCCGAGAACAGCCTGTACGCGGACGACGTGATTTTCAGCCGTAACACCCGCTATCAGCGGATTGTACTTACTAAGTGGAAGGACGATCTGCGGCTGTTTCTCAACTCGCATTTGCAGTTCAGCTCGCGCGACGAGTATCGGTATCACGAAGCGCTGGTCCACCCTGGGCTCGCCTCGCTTCCGGGCGCACGGCGCGTGCTGGTGCTGGGCGGGGGGGATGGGCTCGCGGTGCGCGAGATCCTGAGGTATCCCTCGGTAGAGAGCATCACGCTGGTGGACCTCGACCCGGAGATGACGAAGCTGTTCTCGACTCATCCAGTGCTATCGGGCCTGAACGGGCATTCTCTGACTGCCCCGCGAGTGCACGTCATCAACGCCGACGCGTTTCCCTGGCTCGACAGCAACGAGGAGATGTTCGATTTCATCGTGGTGGATTTCCCCGACCCCACCAGCTACGCCCTTGGCAAGTTGTACACGACGGCATTCTATCGGCTGATGGGGCGCCATTTGCGGCCCGGCGGCCTGGCGGTGGTGCAGA
>CAYVPZ010000376.1:0-5328 GCA_964453955.1 uncultured Solibacteraceae bacterium
ATGTGCGCGTTCACCAGCCACGCTTCGTTGCCGGCCACCTCGGCGAAGCTGTCTTTCAGTTGGATCTTGCCCTCGCGCGCGGCTTTCACCTCGGTCCCGGTGAGCGCCACGCCGGCTTCGTAGCGGTCCGACAGAAAGTAATTGTGCGATGCACTGCGGTTGTCGGCGAGGATCTTGATACGGTTTTCCGCCACGGATGAAAAATGCCTTCCACGCGGCAATGACAAACCACGTCAATCAGTTATGTGGTGTTGATCGCAGAGCGCACCATCATTCTAGCACAGGGGCCTGCACGGCATTAGATGAATAATATCAACAGGTTACGTAGAGCTCTGATGATTCTGCCGATGGTGTTCGTGGTGCTGCCCGACGCGCTGGAAGCACGCAAACATCCCACCGAGAATCAGCTCCTGGTACAGGCCGAGGCCGCGGAGGACCGCAAGGACTGGGACGCCGCGCTGGAGCTCTACAAACAGGCTCTGGTAAAGGAGCCGCACAATTCCAGTTGTCAGATTGGCCTGCAGCGGGTGCGCGTGGAAGCCGGTCAGCTTCACCTCCAAAAAGGACTCGCCCTGCGTCAGCAGGGACAGCTTGACGCGGCACTCGCGGAGATCCAGAAGGGCTTCGCCGACGATCCCAGCTCCACCATCCACTTGCAGGAGCTCCGCACCACGCTGAAGATGATCGACGAGGCGAAAAAGGGGCCGGAAAAACCCGCGGCGGATCGCGGCCTCACTCCCATTGAAATGGAACGCCGGGACATGGACGAGCGGCTCCGCTCCATCGAAGGGATTCCGGTACTCAAACCAATCCAGTCGGGCATCTCCACGCTGAAGATGAACAACGCCACGCCCAAAGTGCTGTATGAGACCGTGGGCAAGCTGGCGGGAATCAACGTCATCGTCGATCCGCAGTTCCAACCCACCGTCAAGACCGCCAATCTCGACCTCAGCAACACCAATCTGGACGATGCCCTCGACTACATCGCGCTGATCACACACACGTTCTGGAAGCCGATCACGGCGAACGCCATTTTCGTCACCGACGACAACCCCACCAAGCGGCGCGATTACGAGAGCGTGGCGGTGAAGACCTTCTATCTGCAGAATCCGGCGTCGGCGACGGAGTTCCAGGAAATCCTCACCGCGGTGCGCAGCGTCAGCGACTGCCGGCGCCTGTTCCCGGCGCCCTCGCTGTACGCGGTGGTTGCGCGCTGCACCGTGGACCAGCTCGCGCTGGTGGAAAAGCTGATTCACGACCTCGACAAGCCCAAGGCCGAAGTGCTGGTGGACGTGCTGGTGCTGGATGTGAATACCGACCACACGGTGGATCTACAGGCCAGCCTGCAGTCCAGCTCGGGCAGCGGTCTCACCGTGCCGATCGCGTTCACACCGGGAGGCGTAAGCAATAACTCGAGTTCGTCGTCGACGGGGACCACGACGGGGACCACGGGGACCACCACGCCCGTATCCACCACCACCATCCCGCTGAACCACATCAGCATCAACGATTTTTCCGCGAGCCTGCCGGGGGCTCTTCTGAATGCCGTTCTCAGCGACAGCGACACCCGCGTATTGCAATCGCCGCAGATACGCGCCTCCGACGGCGGGAAAGCGACGCTCAACATCGGCTCGAAGATCCCGTTCGCCAGCGGCAGCTCTCAGGCCGCCGTCGCCGGGGTCGGCGTGAGCGGGCTGGTGCAGACCAATTTTCAGTACGCCGACGTAGGCGTCAACATCACCCTGCAACCGCGCGTGCACGGCACCAGCGAGATCACCATGCACGTCGAGGTGGATGTTTCCAACATCACCGGCAGCACGAATTTTGGCGGCTCCAGCGGCGTGAACGAGCCCATCATCGGGCAGAAGAAAAGCACCACCGACCTGCGTGTGCGCGACGGCGAGGTCACCCTGCTGGGCGGCCTGAAGAGCGAAACCGACACCAACAGCTTCGGCGGCATTCCCGGTCTGGTCAACATCCCCATTCTCGGCAAGCTGCTGTTCGGAAGCAGCAGCAAGGAGAAGCAAAAGGAAGAGCTGCTGATCGCCATCATTCCGCACATCGTGCGGGCGCAGAACCTGGACGATCTCGATATGCGCGGCGTTTCCGCGGGCACCGACCAGAACGTGCAACTCCGCCACGCCCACGCGGAGCAGCCACCGGCGCTGGATGGGCAACCCGCCACGCCGTCTGTCACGCCACCCGTCACGCCGCCCGTCACGCCGATGGCAACGGCGCCTGTAATGATGCCTGCGCCCACCGGGGAGCGCGCTCCGGAAAGGACGGGCGCGCCACGGGTGACATTCACCCCGGCGACGCTGGAAACGCACGTGGGCAGTCCGGTGGCGCCCACACTCCAAATCGAAAATGCCACGGACGTTTTCTCGGTGGCGGTCCGGGTCAAATGAGATCCAAAGGTGCTGCGATTGAACGCCATCGCGCCGGGTCAGTTTCTGGCGGGCGATGGCCAGAATCTGAAGGCTCCCGTCGACATCCGGAACGACGCCGGCGAGGCCACCATCATCCTGAGCCGGCTGCCCGGCGCTGCCGGCGTGGGCGGCAACGGACCGCTGGCCACGTTTGCGTTCACCGCCATGGCTCCCGGCGCAACCAACATTACGGTGACCGAGTTGACGCCGAAGAATTCGAAACAGGAGGCGATGGAGGCGACCCCGCCGGCGGTGGCGGTGGTGGTGAAATAATCCCATGGGCTTTTCGAACCGGCGGCGCAGGAATCAGCGCGGGCTCACGCTGGTGGAGCTCATCGTCTCCTTCACTATCATGCTGGTTCTCTCCACCATGGCCGTCCCGCTGGCCCGCTACAAGCTTCGGCGCGACCGCGAGATTGCGCTGCGCGACGCGCTGGTGGAAATGCGCAAGGCCATCGACAAATACAAGGACGACGCCGACGCCGGCAAGCTGGGCCAGCTCAAGATCGACACCTACGGTTACCCGGAGAGCCTCGACGTTCTGGTGGATGGCGTGAAGATGTCCGGGACCGTGGACACGAAGAAGCGGTATTTGCGCCGCATCCCGAAAGACCCCTTTACGAATTCCAGGGACTGGGGCAAACGCAGCATGCAGGACGACCCCACCTCCACCAGTTGGGGCGGCCAGAACGTGTTCGACGTGTATTCCACGACGATCGAGAAGGCTCCCGATGGAACGCCATATTCGGAGTGGTAAGGCGCGGCGCGGATTCACGCTCATCGAACTGATGATCGTGATGGCCATCATCGCCATCCTCATCTCCATCGCCGTCCCCATCTACAATCACGTCATCACGCGCTCGCGGGAGAGCGTGCTGCGCAACAACCTGTTCACCATTCGCACGATGATCGACGAGTATACCTACGACAAGCAGAAGGCGCCGCAGACCCTGCAGGACCTGGTGAGCGAAGGGTACCTGCGCGATGTTCCAACGGATCCCATTACCAGTTCGAAGGACACCTGGAAGATCATCATGGAGGACCCCAGCAACGCCATGAACCCGCAGGATCCGGGGATTTTCGACGTGCGCAGCGGCTCGGACCAGACCAGCCTGGAGGGCACGCCCTATTCGGACTGGTGAGAAAACGCGGCTGGCGCCGCGTGTCCATGGCCTACCAGCGCTGGTGCACCAGCGGGCGGATGGTGGCGTCGTAGATCCGGCGGATAGCCGCCAGCGTCTCCGGTGAGAGCGGCGCCATATCCGAGGCCGCGCAGTTCTCCGCCACCTGCGCCGGACGCTTGCCGCCGGGAATCGCGCAGGATACGGCATCCTCCATCAGAATCCAGCGCAGCGCGAAGGGGGCCATATTCGCGCCGGCGGGAAGCTGGCGCCGGATCTCCTCCACCGCCGCGAGCGCTACCTCATAATCCACTCCCGCGAAGGTCTCACCCACGTCGAAGGCCGCGCCGTGACGGTTGAAGTTGCGATGATCGTCCTCGGCGAACCGGGAGTCGCGCGTGAGCTTGCCGCTGAGCAGGCCGCTGGCCAGAGGCACCCGCGCCAGGATGCCCACACCGCGCCGCCGCGCCTCGGTGAAGAACAACTCGGCCGGGCGCTGGCGGAAGCAGTTGAAAATGATCTGCACCGTCCGCACGTTCGGAAACTCGATGGCCTTCAGCGCCTCCTCCACGCGCTCCACGCTCACGCCGTAGTAGCGGATCTTGCCGGCCTTTGCCAGATCGTCCAGTGCGCCGAAGACTTCGGGCCGATAGTAAACGTCCGTGGGCGGGCAGTGGAGCTGCAGCAGATCGAGACAATCTGCGCCCAGGTTGCGCAGGCTGTCTTCCACGAAACCGTTCAGGTTGTACGCGTTGTAGCCGTCGGCGGTGTGCGGCGCCAGACGCCGGCCGGCCTTGGTGGCCACCACGATTCCCTCGCGCCGCTCGCGCTTCACTTGGGCAATCAGGCGCTCGCTGCGGCCGTCGCCGTAGACGTCCGCGGTGTCGATGAAGTTGACCCCGGAGTCAATGGCCTGGTGCAGCGCGGCCAGCGATTCGTCGTCGCTGACGGCGCCCCAGGAGCCGCCGATGGCCCAGGCGCCGAAGCTCACCTCCGAAACCTGCCAGCCGGTCCGTCCGAGCGCGCGATATCGCATATATTTCTACTGTAAACCTGTAAACCGCGGACAGGAGGCAGGAACGCGGCTATCGCCGCATGTCCCGGCACTCGGCGCACGGGCAGATCGCGCGCAGATGATCGAACGAGTAGATACCCGCGCTGTGGCCGTCGTTCCAGTAGATGCGCACGGCGTAGTGCCCCACTTCCTCGATACGGTCCATTCGGAGCGCGGGCTTGAACATGGGGAAGAGATCCTTCGGGGGCGCCGAGTAGCTGGTCCTTTGGGGCTCGGTGCCGTGCGCGCCGGTGCAGCTTGCGCACGGGCACTCGTCGCGCAGCCAGGCCACGGTGTACTCGCTGCGATGGCCGTCGCGCCAGTCGATTTTGACGCCCTTCGATTTGGAGATGGCGATGTGCTCCGGCTCGGCCTTCCCCGGGCTCACTGCACGCGCTCCACGTCGCGCACCCCGGGAATGCGGCGCACCGCCGACGCTACGCGCTCCAGTTGCTTCTTGTCGCGAATCTCGATGGTCATTTCCACCACCGCGCCGTCGCCGCCGCGCTTGTCGTCCTGGCGCGCTTCGAGGCTGCGAATGTTGCTCTGCTCGTGGAACAGCACGGAGGTGAGCTGATTGAGCATGCCCGGGCGGTCGTCGGTCTGGATGACCATCTTCACGTTGAACGGCTCGCTGACGGCGCGCGCCCACTCCACGTCAATCTTCCGTTCCACCTCGTACATCAGGCTCTGCACGTTGGCGCAATTGGTGGAATGGACCGCG
>CAYVPZ010000377.1:0-5326 GCA_964453955.1 uncultured Solibacteraceae bacterium
GGCATCCACAGCGGGAGCCGATTGCGAGAACGCGATTGGCCCAGGCGCGGCCAACGCGGCGCCGCCAGCCAGGATCAAACCCAGAGCGGTTTTCATTTGCCACAATTCTAGCCCGATGCGTCCACGTACTGCCGCCCTGCAAGCACACAGATGTGCGCACCTTGATCGGCGTTATCTCGGGTTATCGGCAGCATAACAGGCACGCCAGCCGGGCCGCTTCTACGGACCCGCGTTACGCGGCCAACTGACGTGGCCGGGACATCACAAGACTAAAGTTGGCGTTGAGGGACAAAGTGCCGCAACGTCAGTCCCTTGTGGGCAATGCCGCCGGCTTCACTTCCCTGTCAAGAGCTCACTCTTCGAGCTTGGCGCCCCCGAAAACCGGTCGGCCTCCCAGGGAGGTGTAGAAGCCGTAAAACGCCACCACGGCCATCAGCAGAATCCCCGCCAGACTGATGCCCGAATACCAGGCAGCCCCGTACCAACGACGTTGCACAAAGGGTCCCTTCGAGATAAACCACGGCAGACGCGATCTCCGTCCCTGACCCACGCTGATTCAATTACCCTCGATTTTTTGCCGAATGGACTTACGAACCATCGCTATCATCGATTGCAGACATTCGAGACAGACCTCTTGTTCCTCGGTTGATAGGCCCTCCGTCAGACTGAAATGCCTCTGGATTCACTCGGCGAGCAGGAGCTGCGCCGGTGGAGGGCATCGACGGCGTAGTCGCCATCGCGGCGGGCGAGAGCTTCACACTCGCCGCGCGGCGCGATGGCACGGTCTGGGGCTGGGTCACAACGAATACGGCGAACCGGGCCAGAACGCGCCCGGCAACACGCCGCGGCCCTGCGCGGATCGCCGGCATCGACTCCGTGGTGGCGCTAGCGGTGAGCGGCCAGCGCGCCCTCGCGCTCCGCTCCGACGGTAGCGTCTGGGAGTGGGGCAGGCTTCCCATCGGGAACGACACGGCCATGCCGCACGCGGTGGAGCGCCTCTCCGAGGTCATCGCGATTGCCGCCGCCCCGCAGCGACCGCTTCGGGATGCCGATGAAGCACGTCAGCCGGATCGGTACGCCCGGAACAGCGGCGCGCCGGAACCGCCATACATAGTCCGCCGGCACGCTGCGCGACATTTCCGTCAGCTCCCGCTTGTTGTAAGAACGCAGGCACGATACGAACCCGTCCCAAGCGAATGCCAGTGGCAGCACCGGCAGCAGATATGTGAACACCCAGTGGGCCCAGCGGCGCGGCCGCATTCGCCGCGCCAGCGCGAACATAAGCAGGAAGCTGCGGGGCAGCGTGGCCAGCGCCTGCCACGTCGTACGGTCGGTGATCTCGAAGATGGCGATCGGCTGCCTTTTGCGACCGGCATCCCCGAGCATCGCACGCGCGGCGTCGGGGTCGAAGTGATGAAACGCATTGAACACGGTACGAATGCCGCTCAGGCTCTCCGGCACGCGCGTGGCATCCACCGGTTCGGGGCAGCCGTGCACGCGTCCTCCCGACAACGATTCAACCCTGCGGAAGGCAACGGCGTTCGGGTATTTGTCAGTCGCCACCACGTCGACCGGCATGCCCGCGTCCGCAAGCCATTCGACCACCGGCAGAATCGGCCCGCAGGAGCCGGAACACAGGTCCACTATTCGCCGAATACCCGTGGCCTGCACCATCTCCGCCAGTAGCGGAGCGATGACTTTCTCCAGTCCGATCTGTTCGGCATAAAGCCTCAGGCATTCGGTGATGCCGTCACGCAGAACCACGGGAAACCACGCCAAATCGTGGAATTCGAACAGACGCATACGACGAAGCATCGCCATGGACCACCTGCTGATGTTATCGGCAGACGCGACGCCCGGCAGTACAGGGCAAACCCCTCAGAATCTACAACTGATGCTGCCAGCCGGTCTTTTCGCGGAATGGCGTTGAGGGGGCGGCGCGACGGCGTTAACCGTTCTTATCGCTAGCGTGCGTTGGCTACGTTCCGAGAAACCCACTCATCGTCCTCTTATCGTCCAAACGGCGGGGAGTAGCTTTCGAATAGCGCGTCTTTCGACCAGAGGATCGAATCTATCCCGGAAGCCGTCGCAAGGCACGCGGGGGACCGTCTTGCGGCTACCGTCGTCTAGGCGGGCGGTAGGTCCTACCGGAAGTCCTCCACCAGCATCAGGTTAAAGGTGTTCCGGTCCATTTGCGACCACACCACGTACGCACCGTCCGGCGAGACGGCCAGCCCGCCGGCGACGCGCTTGTCCAGGGTAGCCTCGTCAAGCCCGCCGGCGACCCGCTGGTCCAGGGTAGCCAGCGTGCTCACGTGGCCGCTGGCGGCATCCAGGAACTGAATGGCATTGGCCCGATCCGGCGACGCGAAATAGACGCCCTTCGGAGTCACGCAAAAGAGCTCCCAAAACCCCAGCGCGGGCACGAGCTGAACCTCCTGGCCGCCGCCGGCAGGCATGCGGAACAAACGGCCCGAACCCTGCGGATTGAACTTCGTGTAGTAGAGATACTTGCCATCCGGCGACTCGAAGGCCGCGTAACCGCCCGCGCGCGTCACCTGGATCGCATCGCCGCCGTCTCTCGACACCTTCCAGACTTCGTAGCGGCCGCTCCGGTCGGAAGCGAGGTAGATCCAACGCCCGTCGTGGGACCAGCTCGGAATCATGTTGTTATGGGGGTCGTTCGTCAGGCGCCGCGGCGAGCCGCCGTCCGCCGCCGTCACGTAGATCTCAGGATTGCCCGACGAGCGGGAATCCGAGGCGATCCAGCGGCCGTCCGGCGACCAGCGCGGATTCCCGCCCATCGGCCCTCCGAACTTCGTGAGCTGCAGACAGTTCGACCCGTCCGCATCGCAGGTCCAAACCTCCCTGTCGCCGGACCGATAGGAGTCAAATGCGATCCTGCGGCCGTCGGGCGAGTACTGCGGGTGAATGTTTCGATCCCACACCGAAGGGTTGGAGCTGATCAGGGGCTTCCGCTCTCCCGTGCGGATGTTCAGACGCCATAGATTGACATTGGTGACCCACCACGGGTAGGCCAGGCGCGGCGGCGTCCGTGCGATCGAGGGCTGTAGCGCGGCGGCGAGGTAGGTCAGCCTTCGCGGAGCCTGCCGCCCGGAAGCCGCCATGCGCCAGAGGAACTGAGGGACGCCGGCCGAGTAGACGAGATCCCGTCCGTCGGGCGTCCAAATGGGGCTGCCATCGACGTATCCATATCCGTGGTCAGTAACTCTCTTCGCCGCCCCGTCGGGGCGGAGATCCCGCGTCAGGGGCTGAATATAGAGCTCGTATACGGAGTCGTTCCCCTGCCGGCAGAACGCCAGGCTGCGGCCGTCCGGCGAGAAGGAGGGCCGGCTGTCGCCTAGACTGATCTTGGCTCCGCCCGCTCGGGTCGTGAATGTGGTCAACCGGCGCCGCTCGCCCGTGTCGACGGCCATCGCCCAGAGGCTGGTGCCCATTGGCGAGTCCTTCTGGGGAAACGCCAGCCATTTGCCGTCCGGTGTCCACGCCGGGACATCTCTGGTGCCCGACAGGTCGGCGAGCGTGCGCTCCGGCCCGCCTAAGGGCGGGATCAATATGAGATCGGACCCGTCGGTCCGGCCGCGCCGATAGGCGATCCAGCGGTCGTCCGGGCTCCATTCGGCGTCGATGGCCCCCCAGTAGACCCCCGCTGGACTCGTAGTCAGCTTGATGGGATTGCCGGGAGTGCCAATCTGCTTCACGTAGATCTCCCATTTGGCGTCCTGTTCCCCCGTCCAGCCGAAAGCCACCTTCGTTCCGTCCGGCGAAAACGTTGGGCAACAGGAGTTGCCCGTGGAGATCAGGGGGACCGGCCTGAGATCCTCGGGCGGCGGTGCTGCTTCGCGCAGCCACCAGACTAACCCGGCCGACAGCAGCAGCGCCGCCGCCGTGCCGGCCGCCCACGGCCACCACCGCCGGCGATGCAGAGCCGCCGTCGCGGCGCCCTCGAGCGCGCCCGAGTCCGATTCCTCCTGCAGATCTTCCAGCACGATCTTCACATCGCCCATGTGCTGGTAGCGCCGCGCCGGGTCCTTGCGCAGGCAGCGCCTGACCACCTTTTCCAGGACGCGCGGAATCGCCGGCTCCAGCGGCGGCGGCTCCATCTGCAGAATCGCCGCCAGCGTCAGCGCCGGCGTGTCCTGCCGGAACGCCCGCCGCCCCGTCAGCATCTCGTACAGCAGCGACCCGAAGCTGAAAATGTCGCTGCGCGCGTCCACCTTCTTGCCCTCCGCCTGCTCCGGCGACATGTAGCTGGCCGTGCCCACGATCAGGCCCGGTTCGGTCGATGGCTGCATCGAGCGGGTGGAATCCTCGGGCCCCACCTCGGCCTCGGTCAGCTTCGCCAGTCCGAAATCCAGGACCTTCACCCGCCCGTCGCTGGTCACCATCACATTGCCCGGCTTCAGGTCGCGGTGGACGATCCCCGCGGCGTGCGCCTTGGCCAAGGCGTCGGCGATTGGGATGGCGTATTTCAGCGCTTCGCCGAGCTTCAACCCTCTGCGCCCGATCGTCTCGTCGAGCGTCTTGCCCTCGACATACTCCATGGCGATGAAGTGCACGCCGTCCTGCTTGTCGATGTCGTAGATATGAACGATGTTGGGGTGATTCAAAGCCGAGGCGGTTTTGGCCTCCTGGACGAAGCGCTGTATGCGGCCGGGATCGCTGACTTTCTCGCTCGGCAGGACCTTGATGGCGGCAAAGCGGTCCAGGTGCGAGTCGCGAGCCTTGTACACCACCCCCATGCCGCCCTCGCCGAGCTTTTCCGTGATCTCATAGTGCAGCAGCCGCTTGCCGACCAACTCTTCGCCTCCCCAATTCGTTGTTCAGATCGCGTTGAGTATACATCCGGCCCCATGCCGAGGCAACGACCGCTTGCCTGCGACACGAGCGCCCGCCTGCGCTGCGCCTCGAGCGCGCCCTATCCCCGAGCGGCCGGCAACCCGAAAACGATCGCGGCGCGACGGGGGACTTTGCCGGAAAACGGGATTCTCGGAAAGTTGCCAGGCTGCGGGCCAAACGTAGAAACGCTAACAACGTTAACGGGCCGCGCTGGCTTTCACCTCCGCGGCGTGTTGAAGCAGGCCGCGTCGCCAGTCAGACGGAGCGATGTTATTTCGCTGCCGGTTTATCGGTGTCTTTCGTTTCTGGTTTCGCTGCGTCCTTGTCGTCGGGGGGCTTGGAGAGATGAAGCTTGCTCATCTCTTTGGCTCCGACCGACGGATCCTCGGGTGTTACTTTGATGCCCGTTGCCATGGCTCCGGAGGTCCACTTGAAGTAATAGGTTTTGCCCGCCTCCGCCTCGAAC
>CAYVPZ010000378.1:0-1604 GCA_964453955.1 uncultured Solibacteraceae bacterium
GTGATCACAATCAGGCCCCCTTCACTCTGCTTTCCGTCAGAAGGTAGTTGCGGCGTCCGCTTGAAATGGAACATCGGAGTTTAGGGGCGGCAGCCCACTCTCTGAGCGTAAGGATCTGACGCCGGAAGAGGAATACGGCCGCGACTGGAATTTTCGGACTTATGAGGCTGTAGCTGCCCCGCCGGGCGGCGCTTCCACCAGAGGCAGCTCGAACCGGACGATGGCCCCGCGTCCGCGCTCCGAGTCAACGTGCAGGACCCCACCCAGATGGAGGACCCGCTCCTGCATCCCCAGAATGCCCAGACCCGTTTCCTGTGCCGGATCGAAGCCTTTGCCGTCATCCTGGACGGACACGCGAAGACGGTTAGTCTGCTGGTTCACGGAGATCCGCACCTGCCGCGCACCGGAATGGCGAGACGCATTGCGGACCGCCTCCTGCACCACGCGAAAGACGCAAGTGCGATGCTCCTCCGGCAGCTCGTCCGGGCACTCCACCGCGGCAACCTCAACCTGCAGCGATGTGGTCCGCGAAACCTCGCGAGCCAACCACTTCAGCGCCGCCACCAACCCCAGGTCGTCCAGCATGGTGGGACGAAGCAGCAGTGATATGTTGCGAACCACGCTGGCATTCCGCTCGGTCATGTCCTGCAGGAGTTGCAGGTGGCGGAGTGCTTCTTCCGCGTTGTTGGCCTTCATCGCAGACCGCAGATTGCCCAGCCCCAGCATCATCGCGGAGAGCACCTGTCCGACTTCATCGTGCAGTTCGCGGGCGATCTTCCGGCGCTCGCTCTCCTGGGCGGACAAGAGTTCGGCGGAGAGGCGTTCCAATTCCCCGCGCGCTTTCAGAACCTCCTCGAAACGGGAGCGGGATTCGTTTTCCAGCCGGAACAGGCGCCACAACGTGACGCTGGCCAGCAGAACGCCGATGGCCACCGTCAGCAACAGCAGCACCAATAGCTTCACGCGGAACGAAGAGAACAGCTCGCTTACGGCCGCGCTGCTCACCTCCAGTTGCTTCTCACTCATCTGCTGGATGCGGTCCGCCAGACCCACCGCCATCATCCGCCGCGGCAGAACCTCTTCCTGAATCAGGGTGTAACCGAGATCACGACGCTGCCGGGGGCTCCAGTCCAGTGCCGGCGTGACCGCAGCGAGATAGTCGGCCAGCTCTCTGTTCAGCCGATTGAAAGGTTCCAATTCCTCCGGACGGAGAAAACGGCGATAGCCGCCCAGCCCGCTTTCGATGTCGTGCCGCGTTTCCAGAAACTGGGCACGGTGGCGGGCCGCCACGGCTTCGCTGGTGTCCAGCAGAAAGTCCCGGACATACGTCCCCGAAAGAAAGATGCTGGAACGGAGCTTCTCGAGTGTCCGGTCGCGCTCCACATAGTCCCGGCGAATCTGCTCCTGGCGAATCTCGATTTGATAAAGAAATGAGATCGCGCTCAGGCCGACGCCGCTCATCAGCAGCAGCAACCCTCCAAAACCGGCCCACAGGAGAGCTCTGGTCTGCCGGTGGGAAGAGCCCTGGCGTGATTTCAGAGACGCTCCGGCGGCCACGATGATGCTTCCTGTTCCAGGGCCGCCGCCAGTCTCTCCAGCGAGAA
>CAYVPZ010000378.1:1614-5324 GCA_964453955.1 uncultured Solibacteraceae bacterium
GGGGCGACTGGCACAGCTCGATCAGCGAGCGTTCGTGTGCGGTAATCTGTGCCACGGCGGCGGGCAGGTGGTCCGCGATTGCGGCAGGGATCGTCTGCACGCCGTGACGATCGCCGTGCAGCAGGTCGCCCGGTGCAATCCGGAGTCCCCCGATTTCCACGGGCTCGCCGAAATCGATGACGTGGGCATAGGAATGCGAGACGCTGGCGCCGCTGGCGAAACATGGAAACCGCATCTTTTCGAGTTTCTCCACATCTCGAATGGTACCGTTGCTGACATACGCAACGCATCCCAGAGCCCGCGCGATTTGCGCGTGGACCTCGCCCACGAACCCTCCGGTACCGGGGATACGGTCCACGTCAGCCATCACCATGATCCGCGGAGTTGGCAGGGTGGCCACATAGCGCCACCAATCCATCCTCTGGTAGTAGCAGAGGTTCGCGATCGGCGGAGCCGTGGTGCGAATTCGTCCCGTAACCGCGTATCCGGCGATCGAGCCGAGGCCGGGAAACGAGCAACGTGCGGTCCCATGGATGAAGCCTTCGCCGCGCGTGCGGATCTGGAACGTCTCAATGGCATTGGAGACGGCGCAGGTGTCCGTCACTCGCAGAAACTCCAGAATCTCCGGGCTGACCGTGTTGATTGTGTTCATGGTTCGGGACCTCCTGCAGTATAGGGTCCGGGAGGCAAACCGGGAATACAGCCCCGGCGCGATTTTTGAGGAACTTTGACGGTAGCGGACCAACGCCGGACGGGGGACCGCTATATTGCTTGTATGGCTGTTCGCGTGCTGATCGCCGACGATCACGCCCTGATCCGCAGCGGGCTCCGCGCGCTGCTCGAACGGGAAGGCGAGTTTCAGGTGATCGCGGAGGCAGCCGACGGATACGATGCGATTGAGCTTGCCATCCGGCACAAGCCCGACGTGGTTCTGCTGGATGTGGGGATGCCGCGGCTCAGCGGAACCGACGCGGCACAGCAAATCACCGAGAAGGTCCCGGCCGCCCGCATCGTCATCGTAAGCATGCACTCCGATGAAGGCTACGTTCTTCGCGCGCTCAAGGCTGGGGCGCGCGGGTACCTTCTGAAAGCCTCTCCCGAGGCCGACGTCCTCGCGGCCATTCGTGCCGTGGCCGCGGGTAACGCCTATTTCAGCCCGAGCATCACCAGAATGCTCATGGAGGAGTATGTGGCTGAGGCGCGGCGCCGCGGGGTGGAGGATAGTTACGATCTTCTGAGCCTGCGCGAGAAGGAAATCTGCCAGTTACTCGCGTCCGGAAAGAGCAATCGGGACATCGCCGAACTGTTGCACATCAGTCTTGCCACCGTGGAAACACACAGAAACAACATTTTTCAGAAGCTCCACCTGCACAATCTCCCGGAGCTGATCCTTTATGCGGTTCGGAAGGGCCTGATCCGCTAAGCGGAGCTGCAACATACGATGCAAAAGGGGCTCGCCCCCATACCATGCAGTTGGTATTTGTTTCCCCCAAAGCCTGGTAGTTCGGTCCGTTTTGACGCGGGTTCGGTTAGCATTGGGCTAATGGATGTTGGAGAACCCGTGCACGAGCCCAACCTCCCCGGGCCCGATCGAACTGCTTCAGACCGAGTATCGTTCGGCAGTTCCCGTATCGCTCTGGCAATCGGGTTTGGCAGTCTCCTGTCGATCATGGTCCTGGCCGGATTTGACGCGCTTCGGGTGCTCCAGCGGTTTCGGCAGAGCGACGAGCAGATCAGGCAACGCTACCTCTCTCTGAACCAAGTGCTGAACGACATTAGCTCCGATGTCTACGTCTCCGGCACTTACGTCCGCGATTACCTTCTCGAGCCTGACCAGGAGCGCGCGGAGGCCTATCGGACCAGCCTCGAAGCGGTGCGCAAGCATATGGAGTCGGCTCTCGAATTCTACGGCAGCCAGGTGGCTCCGCCAGACGTCCAGCGCTACACGGCTCTACGGACGGAGCTCACAAGTTACTGGGGAATCCTGACTCCCATCGCCGGCTGGGACAAAGCCGAGCGCCGCCGCTCCGGGTACGCCTTTCTCCGCGATGAAGTGTTCCCTCGCCGCCAAAGCACGCTGGCCATCGCGGACCAGATCGCCAACATCAACGAGCAGCAGTTGAACGCGGGGAACCGCCAGGTGGTTTCGTTGTTGCTGCGATTCCAGAATCGTCTGATCCTGACGCTGGTGGCCGCGCTGTTGCTTGGTTTTGGCATGACTCTGTTTACGATGCGCAAGATTCTGAGGCTGGAGAATCAGGCCCGCCTGCGGTATGAGGAAGTGGCCGCCGCCCGGAGCCAGCTAAAGGGTCTCTCCGCGCGGCTGGTGCAGGCGCAGGAAGCCGAACGCCGGTCCCTTTCTCGGGAACTGCACGATGAAGTGGGCCAGTCTCTCTCGGCTGCCCTCATCGAGTTGCGTAATCTTTCGGCCGGACTCGCCGTCCGGCCGGGAGAACAATCACGCAGTCATGTCGAAACGATCAAGGGTCTGGTGGAAGAATCGGTTCGGGTCATTCGCAACATGGCATTGTTGTTGCGGCCGTCGATGCTGGACGATCTGGGGCTGATTCCAGCCCTGAGATGGCAAGCTCGCGAGTCCGCCAAACGTACCTCGATGGACGTGAGTGTCGCGACGGAACTCGATTCCGATGAGCTCCCGGACGACTACAAAACCTGTATCTATCGAGTGGTGCAGGAAGCGTTGCACAACTGCGAACGTCACTCCCATGCGACCGCCGTCCGCATCCGCGTGGAGCAAAAGCAGGATCGGCTAATGCTGATCATCCAGGATGACGGACTGGGCTTTGATGTCCGTCAAGTCAAGGGATTGGGCCTGCTCGGCATTCAGGAACGGGGAGCCCGGCTGGGAGGCAAGGCGAGTGTTCACTCAACGCCCGGAAGCGGAACCGTGGTCTCCATGGAATTGCCGTTCGCCGAAAACCAGAGGAGCACCGACATACGTGAAACCGATTCGCATCCTGTTGGCTGACGATCACACCGTGATGCGTCGAGGCTTGCGACTTCTGCTGGAAAGTCAGCCGGAATTCAGCGTGGTAGCCGAGGCGGCGGATGGCCGGCAGGCGGTTGAACAAGCCGAAGCAGTCCATCCGGACGTCGCCGTGGTCGATATAGCCATGCCCAATTTGAGCGGAATTGAGGCGGCGCAGCGCATGAGCGCGGCAATACCCGATATTGCGATAGTGATTCTCAGTATGCACTCGGACGAAGGCTACGTCTTACGCGCGCTCAAAGCCGGAGCAAAGGGGTACCTGCTGAAGGACTCCGCCGAGGGCGACCTGATCGAAGCGATTAAAGCCGTACATCAGGGCAGAACGTTTTTCAGCTCGGAGATTACCAGGATGCTGGTATCGGACTATGTACGGGAGATCCGCGCCCACGGAGCCGAGGATAGTTATGACCTGCTGACCCCGCGAGAGCGCGAGATCCTGCAACTGTTGGCGCGGGGGAAATCGAACAAGGAGATCGCCGCGGATTTGAATCTCAGTCCCTACACGGTTGAAACGCACCGCAGGAACCTTCAGGAGAAGCTGAATCTACATAGCTTCGCCGAGCTGATATTGTACGCCATGAGAAAAGGTTTCATCTCCTGAGTGAAGCCGCCGCAGGGAGATCCCCAACACGGAATTACGCGTTGTGTCACGCCGTTCCTCCTGCTGAGTAAATATTTGCTCCTGATGGTTTGGCCGCGG
>CAYVPZ010000379.1:0-5319 GCA_964453955.1 uncultured Solibacteraceae bacterium
CGAAAACCATGGATCTGGGACTCCTCTATCGAGCGCTTGATCAGGGCCAGGTGAGCATGGCCGCCGCCAATACCACCGACGGACTTCTTTCCGTTCTCGACGTGAAGGTGCTGGAAGACGACCGCAAGGCCTTCCCGCCATACCAGGCGAGCATCGTGGTCCGGTACGATTCGCTGCGCCAGCACCTTGGACTGGAAGCGGCCCTTGCCGGGCTTTCCGGCAAAATCAGCGCCGGCGAAATTCGCAAGCTCAACTACGAGGTGGATGGCCAACACCGCCCCGTGCACGACGTCGCGGCGGACTTCCTGGCAGGCCTGCGGCAACCGTAGATCATTCGTATCGCAGGGCGATCATCGGGTCAACGCGCGTGGCGCTGCGAGCCGGGAAGAAGCAGGCGGCCAGACCCGCGGCAAACAGCAGCAACACCACGCCAGCGAGCGTAAGCGGGTCGTAAGGCGAAACGCCAAAGAGCTGGCTGGCGAGGGTCCGGCTTAACAGGATGCTGCCGGCGAGGCCAATGGCCACACCGATGAGCAGCAGGCGAAAGCCCACGCGCAACACCATGCGCAGCACGTTTCCGCGATCCGCCCCCAACGCCATGCGGATGCCGATTTCGTGCGTCTGCCGCGAAACCGCGTAGGCGATCACACCGTAGACGCCAATCGTTACCAGCACCAGTCCCACGCCGGCAAAGACCCCCAGCAGGTAGAGGCCGAAGCGCGGTTGTGCGAAGGAGAACTGACTGATAAAGTTCTCGGCGGTATCGGTGAGCGTTAGCGCCACGCCGCGATCCACCGACCAGACCGCGCGGTTGACCGCGTTGAGCATCTGCTTCGGGTCGCCGGCGGTGCGCACCAGAACGCCGCGCGCGGCCGAGCCAGTGATGGTGTATGGAACCCACACCTCCGGCATCACGGGATCCCGCAGCCCCTGGTTCTTTACGTCGCCGGCCACGCCGACAATTTCGAACGTGGGGTCCTTGACCGGGTCGGGGAAGGTGGTGAGGTCGGCCAGAGTGAAGCGCTGGCCGATGGGGTCCGTGTTGGGAAAGTACTTCTTCACGAAGGTCGTGTTGACCACGGCCAGCTTGCGAGCGTTGTTCATCTCCGCTTCGGTGAAGCCGCGGCCGCGCTGGATGCGGATGCCGAGCGTGGGGAAGTAACCGTCGCTGCAAAGCTGGAACAAAGCGCTCCAGTCCTCGGCGGCGGTCTTGCCAGGAATGGCGAGCTTGCTGCGAATCCCACCGTAGGGCGGCAGGGTGCTGGTTTCAGTGGCATCCACTACGCCGGGCATCGCTTTCAGGCGCTCCAGCAGCGGGCGGAAGAAACCGGTGAGTTGCGCGGCGGTTTTGTAGCGATCCTGCGGGAGGGGCAGCCGGACCACCAGAATGTGCGACGGGTTGAAGCCGAGATTGACCTGCTGGAGCGCGAAGAAGCTGCGCATCAGCAGGCCCGCGCCGGTGAGAAGAACGAGCGAGAGAGCCACCTCGCCCACGATAAGAGCGTTGCGCAGGCCGGCGTGACGGAAACCGCCGGACACGCCTTTACCGGTGTCGCGCAGGATCTCGTTGAGATCGCGTTTGGTGGCATAGAGAGCGGGGATGGCGCCGAAGATCAGGGAGGTCACGATGGCCGCAGCCAGCGCAAACAGAAGCACCGAGAGGTTCATGCGGATTTCCGACTCGGCGGGGATGACGCCGGGCGGGATGATGCTCACCAGACCGCGGAGCCCGGCCCAGGCCATCAGGCATCCCAGAACGGAACCGGCGAGGCCCAGCAGCAGGCTCTCCACCAGAAGCTGGCGCACCAGCCGCCAGCGTCCGGCGCCCATGGCGGCGCGGATGGCGATCTCCTTCTCTCGCGCGGTGGCCTGGGCCAGCAGCAGGTTGGCCACGTTGGTGCAGGCGATGAGCAACAGCATGCCCACGGCGCCCATTACGATGAACAGCAAGACGCGGAACTGGCCCACCACGCTATCCGCGAGCGTCTGCACGATGACCGTGAACTGCCTCGGGTACTCCTTCGGGTAGACCTTCGCCAGACGGTGCGCGACCACGTTGAGATCGGCCTGGGCCTGGGCCATGGTGACGCCGGGTTTCAGATGAGCGGCGATCCAGTAGTAGTCGGCGAAGCGGCCTTCGGGCGGGGCGGCGGTGGCACGGGTCAGGGACGCGGGTATCCACAGGTCGGAATCGCCCCAGCCGAAGCGCGGCGGCATGATGCCCACCAGCGTGCGCGGCGTACCGTTCAACACGAACGTGCGGCTCAGGATCTTCGGGTCGGCATTGAAACGCGAGACCCAAACCTTGTAGCGCAACATGAACACGGGCGGGGCGGCAGGCTTGTAGTCTTCGGGTCCGAAGACCCGCCCCAGAAGGGGCCGGATTCCGAGGAACTCGAACGTGCCCGGGCCGGTTTGACCGCCGTGGAATCGCTCGGTCCCCTCGCCGTTAGTGTAAAGCACGTCCATGTCGGTGCAGGCGACCATGCGGTCGAAGATATGATTCTGGGCCCGGTAGTCGAGAAGCTCCGGGACCAGCAGCTCGCCGCGCCCGCCTTGCTCGCTGCGCGCGGAATCGTGAATCATGAACTGAACGATCCGACGCGCGTCCGCGTAGGGGAAGGGGTCGAGCAGAACGTTGTCGATGATGCTGAAGATGGCCGTGGTGGCGCCGATCCCAAGGGCCAGGGCGACCACCGCGAGGGCGGAAAAACGGCGGTTCCGGTTGAGGCCGCGGACGGCAAAGCGGACGTCGCGCCACAGGAGGTTCATGCAGTGAAGTACGCGGCGCCGCGCGAATGCGTTCCCGGAAAGGCGCCTATTCGAAGCGCAACGCTTCGGTGGGATTGAGGCGCGAAGCCCGGCTGGCCGGCAGAATGCCAAACACGACACCGACCAGTAGTGACACCAAGAACGCGACCACCACCGAGAGGAGGGAGATGGGCACGCGAAACTGGTCGGTGAAGAAGCGGATGCCGATCGGAACGGAGATGCCGATCAGAATGCCGATGGCGCCGCCGGACACGCTGATCAAAATCGCTTCGGTGAGGAACTGCCGCAGGATCTCATGACGCGAGGCGCCCACGGCCATGCGCAGGCCAATCTCGCGGGTGCGCTCCGTCACCGTAACCAGCATGATGTTCATGATGCCGATACCGGAGATAACCAGCGCAATCGCGGATACCAGCAGCAGGACGACAGAAAGAACCGTGGCGATTTTTTCCGCCGCTTCGAGGATGCCCGACAGGTTCTCGATGTCGTAGAGGGCGCCGGGACGGTGACGGTTCTCGATGATCTGGCGGACGGCGATGGTCAGCGGCTCCACGTCCTCGGCGGTGCGGGCCTGCACGTAGATGGGATCGATGCGCTCCACCGGCGCGAAGTAGCGAATCACGGTGATGGGAATCAGTATCGTCTCGCTGGAGAGCTCGGAGAGGCCGAAGCTCTCGGTGCGCTCCTTGAATGTGCCGATGACGGTAAACTGCAGCTCGTGAATCCGGATGGTCTGGCCGATGGCGCTGGGCTGGCTGCCGTAGAGCCGCCGGGCGAGCTTCTCGGTGAGCAGAGCCACCTTCTGGCGGAGCAGGACATCGTTCTGGTCCATAAAGCGGCCGGCCAGAAGCTGGAGATTGCGGACGGCGGCGTACTGCTCGTCGGAGCCGATCACCTTGATGTCTTTTTCCTTGCCCTCGATCAGCATGCTGTCGTAGGAGGTCATCACCCCCGTGGCCGCGACAATGCGGCTTCCCAGTTGCTGGCGGACCGCGTTGACGTCCGCGAGCTTTACGAAGTCGGCGTCGGCGGTGGCCTCGGCATTGGTGCCCGCCTGATAGCCCCCGTAGATGATGTTCGACCCGATGGCCCGAATCTGGTCCAGAATGTAGTCGCGCCCGGTGATGGAGATGGTGACTACCAGGATGACCGCGGCGTTGCCAATCACCAGACCGAGCGCGGTCAGAAAGGTGCGGACCTTGTTGGCCCGCAACCCCTCGACACTGAGTTTCAGAGATTCACTAAGAAACATGAAGGGGTGGGGCAGCCGCCCTACTCATCGTAACGAAGAATCAGGCGCCGGCAGCCTGTTTGAGCAGGCGCTCTGCGGCGTCGCGCGGCGGATCGTCGGGGGTGAGGTTCGATTGCAGGTACTTCTTCAGCAGCTCGCGCGCCTGATCGAGATTGCGCCGGTGCTGCACGTAGATGCTGGCGCGCTCATACAGCAGGCGCGGGTTGCCGGGTGCGATTCGGTCGGCCTGTTGCAGCGTGGCCTCGCTTTCCTCAATGCGTCCCTGCCCCGCCAGGAACTTCGCCAGATCCACTACGTGGCCCACCTGTCGCGGCGCCAGTTCCATGGCCCGGCGCAATTGTTGTTCGGCCTGACCGTATTCTTTCCTCTTGCTGGCGATCTGCGCCAGCTCGTAGTGATATTCGGGGGGGTCGCTTCTGCTGAGACGGCCGGCGATGGCCTCGGCTTTGTCGAGTCCTCCGCCGAGGAAACCGGGCGCTTCCAGATAGTAATCGAACAGATCGGAGAGGGCTTCGCGGTTGCCCGGATCGAGGTCCACGGCCCGCTCGAAATAACGGCGGGCTCTCGAGGCATTCAGCGGGGCGAGCAGCGGACTGGCGGTTTCCGCCCGTCGGCCCCATGTGCGCCCCAGCCACAGCGGATACTCCGCATTGCGCGGCTCCATCGAGGCGGCCTGTTCGAAGTACTCGGTGGCCTTCGCGAACTTACCCAGCATGAACTCGCTGCGGCCCATCAGGCCCAGCGTGGCGGCGTCCGGGTTGGGGTTGCCGCGCAGCACGGCCAGCGCGCCCGCGTAGTCCGTTCTGTTGTATAGATTTTGAGCGTTACGGTCCTGCCCCGTTGCCGCAAGGCCGAACACCGTGGCCAGAACCGACACTAGAACAGGAAGTATTCTTCCCATGTCGACTACCCCGTTTTTCTGCTATTGTACCGGACACCCGGAACCATCCGCGACGCCAGTCCCCCTGAGGGGCCCCTCTACCAATACGGATGCACGAGGTGGCCGGTTTGGTACAACGAAACACCGCAGCCTTGTGTTTTCAGTGGTTTCGCGGTGCCGAGGCGCCGCAAGAGCGCGGCGGACGCCGCATGTCCCTGGCCGGGGCGAACAACTTACTACAATAGAGACAGATGCGGCGAATCGGCCCGCTGGTGCTTGTCATCATCTTTGTGCTTGTGGGCGTGGTGGCCAGTTCCTGGCTCTCACGCGTGCGGCACCAGCAGCGGGTGACCCCGGCGGTGCCGCACATGTTGCCGCCGAACATCTCCTCCACCGCCCAGGACTGGGTGTACCG
>CAYVPZ010000380.1:0-5304 GCA_964453955.1 uncultured Solibacteraceae bacterium
CACCACCCTTCTCGATGCCAAACCGCGCCGCTCCATTCGTCACGCGCTGCACAATGCGAAGACGCTGGAGCCGCCGGATTGGGAGCATTGCCTGATCCGGTCGAGCGGCGTGGATTACCTGGTCACGGATCCGGCCATGAAGGAACCGGTTCCGAGCTGGTCCGACTACTACCAGTTGTTGCAGTTTGTCCTTCCGCGTTATGACATGGTGCTGGTGGATTTGCCCGAGGTGGTGAATGCGGCGACCGCGGAAGTGGTTCGCACCGCGCGCGCGGTGTATGTGGTCACGACACCGGAATTGCCCTCTCTCGCGCTGGCCCAACAGCGTTTCCAGGAACTGGCGCGCTGGGGCGTCGAGGACGAACGTCTCTTCGCCATCCTGAACCGCTGGCACAAGCAGGATCTGTCGGCCAGCGACGTCGAAGAGATCGTGCGCCATCCCGTGTCGGCGACCATCCGCAACGACTACCGGATCGTGCAACGGGTGATCGCGGAAGCCAAGGTCCTGGACACTGACAATGAACTCGGGGCCGCCTTCCTGGAATTCGCCTGCATGTTGGTGGGCCAGACGAACACGCACAAGCCCAGGGTCAGCCGGTTTCACTTGTTCCGCGCTTCGTAGCGCCCTGTCCGCCGTAATCCCCGGCACATTTTGTGGGGCAGCCTCTCAGGCTGCGCGGGACTCTCAGTCCCGCGAGGGCGGCCTGAGAGGCCGCCGCCGGCCGAGGGCCTGCCCCACCTTCGCTGGCCCAGACCGTCAATTGTTATCCGAGACAGGAGACTGGTGCAGCTGGGCGCATTGTCTGGCTCCCCGGCAAGTCGTACTCCCGCGGCGTGCGAGAATCGAGTTCGATATGCCGAACAAAGTTCGCTGGGGCGTGCTGGGCGCGGCCAACATCGCGCTGAAGAAAGTGATACCCGGAATGCAACGGGGCCAGTGGTGCGACATCGCCGCAATCGCCTCTCGCGATCTCGCCAAAGCGCGCGAGGCCGCGGACGCGGCAGGCATCCCCACCGCGTACGGCTCCTACGAAGGACTGCTGGCCGACCCGGCCATCGAAGCCGTCTACAATCCGCTGCCCAACCATCTGCACGTGCCCTGGTCCATTCGCGCCGCCGAGGCCGGCAAACACGTGCTTTGCGAGAAACCCATCGGGCTGAACGCGGCCGAGGTGCGCCTGCTGCTGGAAGCGCGCCAGCGCACCGGCGTGCAAATCGGCGAAGCTTTCATGGTGCGCACGCACCCGCAATGGCTGCGCGCGCGGGAGGTCGTGAGCGCAGGCGGCATCGGCGACTTGCGCGCCGTGGTGGGCGCCTTCAGCTATTACAACCGCGATGCGAACAACATCCGCAACGTCTCCGAATGGGGCGGCGGCGCGCTTATGGATATCGGTTGCTATCCCATCGTCACCTCGCGATTCCTCTACGGCGACGAACCGCGGCGCGTGGCCGGCCTCATCGAGCGCGACCCGGAGATGCACGTCGACCGCCTCACCTCCGTGCTGCTCGACTTCCCCGCCGGTCATGCCCTGTTCACCTGCTCCACCCAAGCGATCCCTTACCAGCGCATGCAGATCCTGGGCACGAAAGGGCGCATCGAAATGGAAATTCCATTCAACGCGCCGCCCGACCGTCCCGCACGGATTCTGGTGGATAGCACCGGCGACCTGTCTGGCGCGGGAATTCGCATCGAGGAGTTCCCCATCTGCGATCAGTACGGCATCCAGGGCGATCTGTTCTCGCGGGCAATTCGGGAGGGCGGGGAAGTGCCCACGCCGCTCGAAGAATCCCTCGGCAACATGGCGGTGCTGGACGCGGTATTCCGCTCGGCCGCCAGCGGCACGTGGGAACGGCCGTAGCGGCCCGATAACTCCTGCCACAGTTTGTCTTGCGTTTGAAACCATTTCGTCATAAATTAGAAACACAAATGTAATGTCGGCGCGCTCTTCGTGCCGATAGAGCTGTGGGACCCGTCGTGCGCCACGCTGCTCGATTCAGCATGCGCCAGATCGCTGGCTTCTGTGCCGTGGGCGCGGTTTTGTGCGTGGCCCAAACCCGTTCGCACCTTGCCAGTCCATTGCGCCCGTACACTTTGAAGCTGGAGTCCTTTGTGCCGGCCCCGGGAAGGTCCACGGGCGTGCTGCTGAAGGCGCGCATCAACGGCGGCCGGCCGCTACACCTGCTGGTGGACAGCGGCGCGGAGCATCTCGTTCTGACCAGCGGGACCGCACGCGCCGCGGGGCTGTCCGCCGGATCGCGGCTGAAGCTGGTTGGGTTCGGCCTGATGGAGCCGAAGTCCGGTTCCGTGGCGGTGGCGCAGACGGTGGACGTCGGCCCCCTTTCCTTCCGGGATTGCCCGGTGGACGTGGTGGACCACAAGGTGCTGGACGGGGCCGACGGCGTCCTGCCGCTGGCTCTGTTCTCGGATTTTCTGGTTCGCCTGGATTTTCCCGCCAGGGTTCTCGATTTGACACCCTATCAGAACGCCCGGGAATCCCCCGGACATTTTACCCGCGCCCTGGCTGTCCACGCGGCGCTCTTTCTCAGGACAGCCCTCGACCAGTTGCACGACGGGTATTTCCTGCTGGACACGGGCGCCGCTCACGACGCGCTCTCACGCTCCACGGCACAGGCTCTGGGTGGCCCAGGGATGGGCGCGCCCGGTCGATTCCTGCAGGGGGCGGGCGGCGTCTCGGAGGTGCCGCAGATGCGGTCGGCCGTTCATTTTTGGACGGCGGGGCAGGAAATCACCTCGAACGACGTGGTGATGGTGGATCTGGATACCATGAGCCGTTACAACGGGCTGGAGGTGGCGGGGCTGCTCGGCTACCCGGCCCTCAGCCACTACGTGGTGACGGTGAACTACCGCGATGCCCTGGTGCGGATGGAGACTGCGGGTCCCCAGCCGGATCAGTGACCCGCTTCCCCCTGCCCGGAAGCGTCCTCACCCGATTCCTTGTTGTACTGAGAAATCACGCGCTGAATATAGGCGCGCGTTTCCCCATAAGGCGGGACGCCCTTGTATTTGTCCACTGCGCCGGGGCCGGCATTGTAGGCCGCCAGGGCCTCGGATACCTGATGATCGGAATTCTGGTATTTCAGCAGCAGCGCGCGGAGATACATGGCGCCGGCGGCGACGTTCTGCGCCGGATTCCGCGGATCGGCTTTCAGGGAGGCGGCGGTGCCCGGCAGCAGTTGCATCAGGCCGATGGCGCCCTTCGGCGAGACCGCATCCACGCGCCAGGCGGACTCCGCGCGGACCACGCTGTCCACCAGCGCGCGCGGCAGCCCGGCGGCGTCGGCGGCCATCGCGGCAAGCGCCTTTGGGTCGACGGGCAGAGCGGCCGCGCGGGCCGGCGCCGGGGCGGCGGGCGGAGCAACGTAATCGTCGGCTTCGAAGCGGCTTATGCTGGCGGCCGGCAGCTCGATGTCGCCTTCCCCGGTGTGCAGCCGGACCAGGCCGCCAGCCTGCTCATGGCTCTCGGCGTGGATTCGGAATCCCGTGGATAACACGGCGAACTCGCCGCCCACGACGGGGATGACGGCGGGGATGGCGGTCAGACACAGAACGAGTAAAGGCTTCATCGCGCGGTGGCTCTCGTTCAATATGACGAGTCCGGTCCCGGCCGCGTGCAGAGGAACTACACTTGAACTTGAGCCAGATGCCTGAATGGTCCCCGGATTCGTGGAAAGGGAAGCCGGCAGCGCAACAGCCGGTGTATGCTTCGGAAGCCGAGCTGACCGCCGTGGTGGAGCGGATTTCGAAGCTGCCGCCGCTGGTCACCTCCTGGGAGATTGGCGCGCTTGAGCAGCAATTGGCGGAAGCCGCGCGTGGCGAGCGGTTCCTGCTGCAGGGCGGCGATTGCGCCGAGAGCTTCGACCAGTGCGACTCCAACACCATCGCCAACAAGCTGAAGATCCTGCTGCAAATGAGCCTGGTGCTGACCCACGGCGGCAGGCGGGTGATCCGGGTGGGCCGGTTTGCCGGCCAGTACGCCAAGCCGCGCTCGGACGATGTGGAGACCCGCGACGGCGTTACCCTGCCCAGCTATCGCGGCGATTGCATCAACGGTCCCGAGTTCACCGCCGCGGCGCGGACGCCCGACCCGCAGCTCATGCTGCGTGGCTATGAACGCGCGGGCCTCACGCTCAACTTCATACGCGCACTGGTGAGCCGCGGGTTTTCCGATCCGCACCGCCTCGACTACTGGGACCTCGACTTCGTCCGCCGCTCGCCCATGGCGGAGGAATATCGCCGGGTGGCGCGCAGCGTGGGCGAATCGCTGCGTTTCATGGAGAACATCCTGGGCGTCCATCCCGGCGAGCTGCAGTGGATCGACTTTTTCACCAGCCACGAGGGTCTGCTGCTGCCGTACGAACAGGCGCAGACGCGCCGCGTGCCGCGCCGGGAGGGCTGGTACAACCTGTCCACGCACTTCCCCTGGATCGGCGTGCGCACCAGCGATCCGGATGGCGCGCACGTGGAGTACTTCCGGGGCATTTGCAATCCCATCGCCGTTAAGGTGGGGCCGGCCACCACGCCGGAGATTCTGGCGCGCCTGCTCGATCTGCTGCACCCGGAGAACGAGCCGGGCCGCCTCACCCTGATTCACCGCTTCGGCGCAGACAAGATTGCCGGCTCGCTTCCTCCGCTCATCGACACGGTGCGGCGCTCCGGAAAAACGGTGCTGTGGTGCTGCGACCCCATGCACGGCAACACCCGGGTCACTTCCGACGGCATCAAGACCCGCTATTTCGAGGACATCCTCGGCGAGCTGGAACAGGCCTTCGACATTCATGCGGCCTGCGGAAGTTCGCTCGGCGGCGTGCACATCGAGCTGACCGGCGAAGACGTCACCGAGTGCATCGGGGGCGCGCGCAAGCTGAGCGAAGCGGATCTCACACGGGCGTACCGCAGCTCGCTCGATCCCCGGCTGAACTACGAGCAGGCGATCGAGACGGCGCTGTTTCTGGCGGGCAAGATACGCGAGGATAAGCGCCGCTAGCGGCCGCTCGAGGGGACACGCGGCGACAGCCGCGTTTGGGCTGTTCTGATGGAACGCCGGCGCGCCTGTCCACGGCACGGACGCGGCGCTGATATAATCGGATTTTCACGATCACCTCTGGGAGAGACCATGGCCTACGTTATTGCCGAGCCCTGTATTGGAACCAAGGACACCGCCTGCGTCGACGCATGCCCGGTAGATTGCATTCATCCAAAGAAGGACGAAGCGAATTTCGCCGAGCAGGAAATGCTGTACATCGACCCGGTAGAATGCATCGACTGCGGAGCCTGTGTGCCGG
>CAYVPZ010000381.1:0-5294 GCA_964453955.1 uncultured Solibacteraceae bacterium
ACGAAATAGTAATATCGCTTACTGTGTGTCGGGTTGACACAGGTGTGCCACTTCGGTTAACTTAAAGCTTCGTTAATAGACGGAGACATTCATTCCCGGCAGGCGACTGTGTTTCGGGAACCCGAGCACGACTCGTCGGTCTTTTTTCCAGGGAGGTTCATGGAGCTCAAGCCATATTTCGTCGTCGTTCTCGCCCACTCGCTGCACGGCCGCCTCCGCCGTATTCACGTTCCCCATCACGCCATTTACGCGGTTCTTGTACTGGCCATGGTCGGTCTGTTCACCATAGTGGGGTGCGTGGCGAGTTACGGGCGGATGGTCTGGAAGGTCTCCCGCTACAACTCGCTGCGCGCGGAAGTGGATTCGTTGCGCTCGCGTTACCGGGAACTGCAGAAGGTTACGAACCAGAAGAACGAGCAACTGGCCACGCTGGAGCTGTTCGCCAACGAGGTTTCGGTGCGCTATGGCTTAAACGACAAGCCCGCCGGTCCAGGCGAAGACAGCGTCGTCCTGACGCCGAACTACCATGAGACGCTGGCCGAATATGACTTTCTGAAGGTGGCCACTTTCTCCCGCGGCTTCAACCAGTACGCGCGGCTGTGGCAGGTGAACAACCGGCCCAGTCTCTGGCCGCTGCTCGGCCGCATTATGAGCCCCTATGGCGCGCGCGAGGACCCGTTTTCCGGCGAGGGCGCCACGCACACAGGTGTGGACATCTCGGCCCAGGTCGGGACGCCGGTGAAAGCCGCCGCCGACGGGGTGATCGTTCTCGCGGAATGGGCCGGCGCCTATGGCCGCATGGTGGTGGTGGACCACGGTAACGGTCTGCAGACCCGCTATGCGCATCTTTCGCAGTTCGGCGTGGTGCCCGGGCAGGAAGTGCGCCGCGGCGACGTGATCGCGTTGAGCGGGAGTAGCGGCCGGACCACCGGACCGCACCTCCATTACGAGGTCCGGCTGCAGGGCACCCCGGTCAATCCATACCCTTACATGGCCAAGTCGGATGTGGCCCTGCCCAGTCCGGCCCACAAAGATTTTCTGTTCTGAGCCGTTCCTTTCCGGCACGAGGACTTTAGTCGGGGTACAATACCGTTAGTCATACCCGGTGACTACCAATACCTGGAAGTGCTAGAATCCCAATGAGCAATCGCTGCAACCCGGAGGAAGTTTCCGCGTCTACATAGTGGAGCGCTCCGCGAAACCGGAGACGGGAAGGTGGATTGCTTTAAGAGCAGAGTATGACCTCTCCAGAACAGACCGAGGGAATGGCGCCGCAGGCATTGCGGGAAATCGATCCGCTCGACCACCTTCTGATCAACGTCGAGAAGCCCTGGTACAAGTCGCTGGTAGACGATATCCGGGAAGCGATTCACCCGCCCAAGCTTCCCCCCTTGGTGTTGACCTCTCAACCGGTCCCGGTCAAGGACATCTGGGGATTTTACGGAGGCCAGGAGAAGAAGGCGGGCGTCACTTCCATGGCCATACACGTGGCGGTGGTGGTGCTCATCTTCACGGTCAGTTTCAATCCCACCGTCCAGCAGGCGGCGAGAAACGCGGCCGCCCTCATCGACCCTAACCTGGCGCCCTATCAGCCGGACATGGCCCTGAAGAAAAACGCGATGCAGGGCGGCGGCGGCGGCGGCAACCGGTCCCCGCTCCCGGCCAGCCGAGGTAAGCTACCCAGAATCTCCGATAAGCAGTTCGTGCCGCCTTCGGCGGTGGTGCTCAACGAGCATCCCAAACTGGTGATGGAGCCCACCATCATCGCCCAGCCCGACGCGAAGCTGCCGCAGATCGATTCCCCCAATTACGGCGACCCGTTGTCGAAGTTCGGGGTTCTCTCGAACGGCACCGGTTCGGGCGGCGGCATCGGCAGCGGTTCCGGCGGCGGGGTTGGCCCCGGCCATGGCGCCGGTTTCGGTCCCGGTTCCGGCGGGAACGCGGGCGGCGGCGTGTATCGCATCGGCGGCGGCGTTTCCCAGCCCGTTCCCATTTACCGGCCCGATCCGGATTACTCCGAGGAAGCGCGAAAGGCCAAATACCAGGGCACGGTGATTCTGGCCATCGTAGTGGACGAGAAGGGCAATCCGCGCGACGTGCGCGTGGTCAAGCCGCTCGGCCTCGGGCTGGACCAGAAAGCCATCGAAGCCGTGGAGAAATGGCGCTTCCGTCCGGGCATGAAGGACGGCCATCCGGTGAAGGTGATGGCCCAGATCGAAGTCAACTTCCGCCTGCTGTAATGGAACGCGGCTGCGCCGCGTGTCCCCCACTTTGTACTTTACATCGCAAAGTTCTTGAGCTATACTCCTTGCAGAGTTCATGGCCACCGTTCGTCCCATTCGTCACGATGCCGTTGAGGAGCCCGTCGGCCTGCACAGCCGGGCGATGGATAATTTGCGGTTCATCCGCGAGACCATGGAACGGGCCGGGGCCTTCACCGCGGTGCCGGGATGGGGCGGGTGCATCATCGGCGCCACCGCCATTGTCGCGGCCATACTGGCGGCCATGCAGCCGGATACGCAGGGATGGCTCATCACCTGGCTGATGGAAGGGATGCTGGCCATCGGGATCGGCGCCGTGGCCGTGAAATTCAAGGCCGAAGCGTCCGCGCAGCCGGTGCTGTCGGCGCCGGCCAGACGCTTCGCGCTGAGCTTCGCCCCTCCGCTGATGGTGGGCGCGCTACTCACTGTGGTGTTGTACCGCGCCGGTCTGGCGTCGGCTATCCCCGGGACATGGCTGCTCCTCTATGGGACGGGCGTGGTCACCGGCGGCGCCTATTCGGTGCGCGTGGTCCCGATGATGGGAATGTGCTTCATGCTGGTGGGCGGGGTGGCGCTGTTCTGTCCCCTGCCCGTTGCCAACATCCTGCTGGGGGCCGGTTTCGGCTGCCTGCATCTGGTGTTCGGGTTCATCATTGCAAGGAGGTTCGGTGGCTAAAGGAAACACCGCGCGAAAAGAATTGGCCGAACCGGCAAAGCCGCGCATCGCCGCATCGGGCGGCGCGGCCGTTCCGGATCTGGACCGCCTCATCCACGAACGCATGCGGCTGGCGATTGTCAGCGCGCTGGCGGCCGACCCGTCCCACTCGCTCACCTTCAGCGAACTGAAATCGCTGCTGCAGACTACCGACGGCAACCTCAGCGTGCACTCGCGCAAGCTGGAGGAAGCCGGTTACGTCTCCTGCACGAAGTCGTTCGAGGGGCGCGTTCCGAAGACGGAATACCGGCTCACCGCCACCGGGCGCAAGGCGTTCGAGAAGTACATAGACCACATGGAAGCGCTCGTACGGGCGATGCGAGAACGATAGTGTCCCGCCGCGAAACGGTGCACGTGGCCATCATCATGGACGGCAACGGGAGGTGGGCGCGCCGCCGCGGGCTCCCGCGAATCGCCGGACATCGCGCCGGGGCCGACGCGTTGCGCAGGGTGGTGGAAGCCGCGCCCGCGCTGGGCATCGGCACCCTGACCATCTACGCGTTCTCCTCCGACAACTGGAAACGCCCGGCGGAGGAAACCAACGCCCTCATGCGCATGTTCCGGACCTATCTGCGGCGCGAGCAGGCACACTGCGTCGAGAAAGGCGTGCGCGTGAGCGTGATGGGACGCCGGGACCGTCTGCCTCCCCTGCTGCTGCCGGCCGTGGATGAATGCGAGCAGGCTACCCGCCGCTGCCGGACGCTGCACCTGCGCATCGCCCTCGATTACTCCGCGCGCGACGCGATTGTGGAGGCGGCGCGCCGGTTCGGCGCCCACGGGTCGCGGGACGAATTCGCCAGATTGCTGGGGGCCGAAGACGTGGACCTGCTGATCCGCACCGGGGGCGAGCAGCGCCTCAGCGATTTCCTGCTGTGGGAATGCGCCTATGCCGAGTTCTTCTTCACGCCCACCATGTGGCCCGATTTCAACGCCGCGGCAATCAAAGAGGCGCTGGACGAGTTTCACTCCCGCGAACGGCGCTTCGGGGCTGTACCGGTGCTGCCGAGGGCGGTCCGGGGGTAATGCAGGCGAAAACGCCTGCTCCACACTGGCGGATGAATGGTTTGCAGTCCCTGTGGAGCAGGCCTTTGGCCTGCGGCCGTTCGGCGGGAACGCGGCTTTGCACCCGAACCGGGCGGTGGCGCGTCCATAGAATAGAAGCGTTGCGCTGGCTGCCGCTATAATGAGAATCAGGATTACCATGCCTTTACGACGTCCCTCCCTTGTTGTTGTGCCTCTGTTCATCGGGCTCTGCTCGCTGGCGGGAGGTTTGCTGGGCCCCGGCCTTACGCGGGTTGCCGCGGCCGCCCCGGAAGACGACGTGAAGAGCAGCATCAAAGCCTTCACCCAGGTGTACCAGACGGTGGAGGAGAACTCCGCGGACAAGCCCTCCGCCGACAAGGCCATCTACAAGGGCGCCATTCCGGGCATGCTTCGGACTCTCGACCCGCACTCCAACTTCTTCGATCCCAAGGATTTCAATTCTCTTCGCGACGATCAGCGCGGGCACTATTTCGGCGTGGGCATGCAGGTGGGCCCGCGCAACGGCAAGACCATCGTGATCGCGCCGTTCGGCGGTTCGCCCGCTTACCGGGCCGGCCTGCGCCCCGGCGACGTCATTCTGGAGGTCAACGAGAAGCGCACGGACAATCTCACCACCTCCGAAATCGCCGACATGCTGAAGGGCCCCAAGGGCACCAAGGTGGTGGTGGTGGTGGCGCGGGATGGCGTGGACAAGCCCATCACGTTCAACATCATTCGCGACGAGATTCCCCGCAACAGCGTGGAGGAAGCGTTCTGGCTCCGTCCCGGCATCGCCTACATCAAGATCAACCAGTTCAACGAGACCACCAGCAAGGAAATGGAAGACGGGTTGAAGAAGCTGGGCGAATCGAACATCAAGGGTTTGATTCTGGACCTGAAGGACAATCCGGGCGGCCTGCTGAACGAAGGCGTCGCGGTGGCCGGACATTTCCTGCGGAAAGGCGAAGTGGTGGTTTCACACCGCGGCCGCGCCTCCGCCGAGAAGCCGTATCTGGCGCGCGGCAGCGCCCTGGGCGAGAATTATCCGATGATCGTGCTGGTGAACGCCTACTCGGCCTCGGCCGCGGAGATTGTCGCCGGCGCCCTGCAGGACCACGATCGCGCGCTCATCGTGGGTGAGACGACGTTCGGCAAGGGCCTGGTGCAGACGGTGTATCCGCTGGAGGAAAACACCGGTCTCGCGCTGACCACGGCCCACTACTACACTCCGAGCAACCGCCTGATCCAGCGCGACTACTCGAACATTTCGTTCCTCGATTACTACTACGGGAAGC
>CAYVPZ010000382.1:0-5286 GCA_964453955.1 uncultured Solibacteraceae bacterium
GCGCGATCTGAACGAGCGGCTGGGCCAGACCATCCTAATGATCACGGACAACCCCGAGGCGGCCGCCTTCGGCCACCGCATTGTCAGCATGCGCGACGGGCGCGTCGTGCACGCTTCCGCAACATAATTGACTGCGTAAGAGCGGGAATTGTTCCCGTAATTCGCGGTTTTTTATTCGGGAACCGGCGGGGCGGGTCTGGTGTCTATCCAGGCATGTTCGAACAATCCATTCTGGTTCGGCAACGGACTTCGAAACCGTGGAGCGTACTGCTCTCGCTCGTAGCGGAGCTGGCCGGAATTGGCCTGCTCGTGTTGTTGCCATTGATTTGGGGCCAGCGGCTGCCCGCGCTCGCCGCGACGAAAATCGCGGTGTGGCTGCCGCTGGCACCGACGCCGGTGCCCGTCCACCCGGCAGCGGCCGGACCGCGCGTGAAACCGAGCCCGTTTATTCGCCCTGAAGCGATCTATCAGCCCGTCGCCGTGCCCGACCGCATCAACGCGTTCAACGACGCGCCGCCGGAGATTACGGGCTTTGAGACGCTCGCAAGCGGTGGCCAGAAAACCGGCATCGGACTTATGGACCTGGGGGCGGGAGTGCCCGGGCCGCCGCAACGGCCGGTGGCGAAGCGCGCTCCCGATATCATTGCTCCCGCGCAGACGATGCGCATCCGAGTGAGCCGGCTGGAGCCGGCAAAGGTCCTGTACAAAGTGCTGCCGGTGTATCCGGCCCTCGCCCGCGGCGCGCACATCTCGGGGACCGTGTACCTTCTCGGCGTGATTTCGACCGATGGCACCATCCAGAGCCTGCGCGTGCTCCACGGCCACCCGCTGCTGGTGGGGGCCGCGCTGGATGCGGTGCGGCAGTGGCGCTACAAACCGACCTTGCTGAACGGCCAGGCGGTGGAAGTAGAAGCGCCCATCGACGTGACCTTCACGCTGCAGTAGGCGAGTACCAGCCGGCCGCTAAACCCATCAGTACGATGGCACGGGCCGCCGCGGGTTTTTCGCGTCGCATGTTTCCTGGCACGCTTTACGGGAAATCGCAGGCTACCCGAATCGCTCTTGCCATTGCGGCGCTGGTGTTGTCACTTACCTCCGCTGCACTTGCCGATGGGCCCTCTCCCGTCCCGGAACCGGGCACCCTTGGTCTGATTGGTCTTGGCTTCGCGGGCCTTTGTCTGCTGGTCCGCCGGCGGCGCCAGTAGATTCCCATCGTCCTATAGCGCGGCGAGCGCGGCGAGGACCTCTTCGGCGTGTCCTTCGATCTTCACCTTCGGGAAGATCCTGACTACCTTTCCCTTTTTGTCGATCAGAAACGTGGTGCGTTCAATGCCCATGTACTTTCTGCCGTACATGCTTTTTTCCTTCCAGACGCCCCAGGCTTCGGCCGCCGCGTGAGTGGTGTCGGCCAATAAGGTGAACGGCAGATCGTACTTCGCTTTGAAGCTGGCCTGCGCCGGGCTTTTATCGGGCGAGACGCCCACGATTACGGTGTCCGCCTTCGCGAACTTTTTGGAATTGTCGCGGTAGGCGCAGGCCTCCTTTGTACAACCGGAGGTGTTCGCCTTCGGGTAGAAATACAGGACCACATTCTTACCGCGCAGAGCGGAAAGCCGGAATGGATTTCCGGCCTCGTCGGCAAGCTCGATTTCAGGGGCCGGATCGCCTTCGGCGGGAGGATGAGCGGCAGCTTTGCTGGGCATAGCCAGGATTATAGCGACTAAAACGCGGCTGGCGCCGCGTGTCCCTCGGACGTGAACGGCGACGCCGGTAATCCCGCGGAGTTGTAAAGGTTCACCACTGGCGCATTCTCCCACCCATAACGGACGTAACCTGGCGCCGGCACCTGCGGACTGGTCACCACCACGGTAATGCCTTCGATCCGCGCCGCGGCTTTCACGAAGCGGCGGTCGGCGCCAGCGATCTCAAACCCTTCCAGCGCGCCCCCTTTGGCCAACAACCCACCGGCGTGGTCGAACCAGACGCGCATGGCCCGCTCCTCGGGCGCGGCCTGTCGGAAGAGCGGGCCGGAGTATTCATCGTGTTCGCCATACGCGAGCGCCCGCGCCGCCAGCGCCAGACGCGCCGCCACGGTTTGCTTGTCCGCCGGGTGCACATTGTCGGGGTTGCCGACGTCGATGGTGACGGCCATGGCGGTGTTGGCCAGCGCGAGCGTGCGCCGCTGCGCTTCCCGGATTGTCGCCCACGATTCGGTCGCGTCGGAGGTGAAATTGGCAATCTGCACGAAGAGGAACGGGAAGTTCCCCTGCTGCCATTGCGCGCGCCAGTCGGCAATGAGCGCGGGAAACAGGCGCGCGTACAGGGGCGCGAAGGCCAGCCGGCTGTTGGATTCGCCCTGATACCAGATCACCCCTTTGATGCCAAACGGCGTGGCCGGCGCCACCATTCCGTTGAACAAAGCGGCCGGGCCCCACGACGCCGGGTTGGGATTCCATACGTGCTTCGGCGCAGGAAGACCGGCCTTCTTCGCTGCTTCGTCCTCGCGATGTTCTTTCGCAATCACCGCCGGGACGTCCGCCTGCTGGTCCATCGTCTGCGCGCGCGTGGCGAACGCGGGCATAAGCGAGGCGTCGGCGGAAATGGCGTCGAGGCTCATCCATGCTTCCACCACGGTCCCGCCCCAGGTGGAATCGATGAGGCCGATGGGCACATGCTCGCTCGCGGCCAGCTCGCGGCCGAACAGGTACGCCACGGCGGAGAAGTTGGCGGCGGTCTCGGGAGTGCAGGGGGTCCAGGAACCGTCGATGTCGCGCACTGGAAACTCCGAAGTCTTTTGATGGATGACCAGCAGCCGGATGGCGGACTGGGTGGCGTGGGCGATCTCTTCGGCGGAGTTCTGCATCGGCGCCCCCGGCCAGCCTTTCAGCGGCATTTCCATGTTGGACTGGCCGGAGGCGAACCAGACATCGCCGATCAGGACGTCGTCAACAACGATGGTGTTGCTCGCGGCGACGGTGAGCTGGTAAGGGCCGCCGGCGGGCTCGGGCGGCAGATAGAGGCTCCATTTCCCCAGATCGTCGGCGGCCGTGTCGCGGCTCGCGCCATGCATCGCCACCGTGACTTTCTCGCCGGGGTCGGCCCATCCCCAGATGTGCATCGGCTGGTCGCGCTGCAGCACCATGTGACTGCCGAGGATTGCCGGCAACCGTACCTCACAGAAGGCGCCGGGTGAGACGCAGAAGATGAGCAGAGCGAGATTTCTGAGGGTCATGTGTCCGCTCTCATGCCGCGGCCACGCAATCGGCCAGCGTCGCGGCGATGTACTCGATGTCGGCATCCGCGCGCTCGTGCCCGATGGGCAGCGCGAGCGTGGACGCCGCGGCGGCCTCGCTGTGGGGAAGATCGCCCGCGGAATAGCCCAGCCAGGCGAAGCATTCCTGAAGCTGCAGCGGGACCGGGTAGTAGATCTCGCTGGCCACACCCGCCTCGGCCATGGTTTCGCGTACGCGGTCGCGCCGGGGTACGCGCACCACAAACTGATTATAGATGTGGCGGCAATCGGACAGTTCCACCGGGAGCGTGATGGCCGTTGCGCCGGCCAGCGCGCGCTTGTAGACCTCCGCGTTGCGGCGGCGGCGCGCGGTCCATTCGTCCAGGTGGCGCAGCTTCACCAGCAGCACGGCGGCCTGGAGAGTGTCGAGCCGCGAATTGATCCCGACGGTGCGATGATAGTACCGCTTCTCCGCACCGTGGGCGCGCAGCACGCGGAGCTTCGCGGCGAGATCGGCATCGTTGGTGGTGAGCATGCCGCCGTCGCCCATGGCACCCAGATTCTTCGACGGAAAGAAACTGAAACACCCGACGGCGCCCATCGACCCGGCGCGGCGGCCGCGATACTCGGCGCCGATGGCCTGCGCGGCGTCTTCCACCACGGGAATATCGAAACGCGCGGCGGTCTCCAGCAGCGAGTCCATTTCGGCGCATTGCCCAAACAGGTGCACCGGCAGAATGGCTTTGGTGGCGCGCACCTGTTCGGCGGAGGCACTCGCCAGAGACCGCGACAAGGCCTCGACGTCGATATTGTACGTGGCCGGGTCGATATCGATGAACACTGGCGTTCCGCCCAGACGCGTAATGGCGCTGGCCGTGGCGAAGAACGTGTACGGCGTGGTGATGACGCGATGGCCCGGCCCCACGCCCAGCGCCATCAGCGCCAGAAGGACCGCGTCCGAACCCGAGGCGCAGCCCACGGCGAACTTCGCGCCGCAGTGGGCCGCCAGCGCTATTTCGAACTCCTTCACTTCCGGACCGAGGATGTAGCGGCCGTGATCGAGCACGCGGCCGATGGCCTCCTCCAGCTCCGCGCGAATGGGCTGCGTCTGCGCCGGAACGTCCAGCAGGGGGATCTTTCTGAGTGCCGTTTCCATCTCTCCCTCCATCATGTCAGGTCCACGTACACTGGAAAGAACGACATGAACCGATGGTTTGCCCTCCTCCTCTTCGGCGCCGCAGTGTTGTGCGCCCAGAATCCGGATATCTCCGGCGACAGAATTCGCGCCCACGTGAAGTTCCTCTCGAGCGACCTGCTGGAGGGCCGCGGACCCGGCGCGCGTGGCGGCGATCTGGCCGCCGCGTACATCGCCACCGAGTTCGCGCTGTTCGGTCTGCGGCCCGCCGGCGACAACGGCGGCTACTTCCAGCATGTGCCGCTGGTTGGCGCAACCACGCAGCCGGAGGCCACGGTCACGGCCGCTCGCGGCGGCAAGGAGATTCGATTCCGCTGGCTGGACGATTTCGTCGGCGTCACCGCCGCGCAGAAACCCGACGTGCAGATCGACGGGGATGTGATCTTCGTCGGCCACGGCATTGTCGCGCCGGAGTTCCAGTGGGATGATTTCAAGGGCGTGGATATCCGCGGCAAAATCGTTGTTCTGTTCACCAACGAGCCGCCCTCCGACGATCCGAAGTTTTTCGGCGGGAAAGCTCTGACTTACTACGGCCGCTGGACCTACAAATACGAAGAGGCCACCCGGCGCGGCGCGCAGGCCGTGTTCATCATCCACACCACGCCCACCGCGGGCTACGGCTACGATGTGGTGCGCAGCTCGTGGGGCCGCGAAGACGGGCAGGTTAAGCTGGAACCGGGCGAGTACGCTCTGGGCTTCGCGGGCTGGTTTTCGAAGGAGGCCGGCGATAAGCTGCTGGCGCTGGCCGGGCACAACGTGGACGAGATGCTGAAGCTGGCCGAATCGCGCGATTTTCATCCCATGCCCCTGGCAGTCCACAGTCGTGGCAGGTTCCCGACGAAGCTAAGGCAGATTGAAT